>JBPCNB010000310.1:0-7510 GCA_051001675.1 Nitrososphaeraceae archaeon
GGTCTTGTAAATAAATTAGTATGTGGTGTTACGTGGGGTTTGTTTACAATTTACTTTGCCTCAATCGGATTTGGTGTAAGCAATATTGCATTCTTGAAGGCGTTACATCCAGGGATTTGGGGTGCTATGCAACTTGTGACAGGCACATTGAGTGACAAAGTAGGGACGAAAAATACTGATCTACCCTGGTATGATTGTTCAGGGTGTGGGAGTTTGGATAGTGTTATTATCAGCAAATTCGTCTATCGGCATTATTATTGGCATGTCATTTCTTGGTGTTGGAACTGCACTTGTCTATCCTACCTTACTTGCAGCAATCAGTGATGTAGCATCTCCAAAATGGCGGATACTTCACTTGGAGTATATAGATTTTGGAGAGACTTAGGATTTGTATTTGGTGTTATAGGGGTAGGATTTATTGCAGATTTATCAAGTAGTAGCATCGCAATTCAACTAGTAGCATGGATTGCCGTAGGGTCGGGTGTTTTTGTTCTCGTGATAATGAAGGAAACCAGTAAGCAGAGCAGAGAATCTTAATCTAATCAGTAAATCCAAACTGTCTTCTATTACAGTAAACTATTTTGAAAAGTAAATAGTGTCTGTGCCAATTGTTACGGGTTCTACAGGAAGAAAGTTTGGTGAACCTACAATATTTTCTGCAATTCTATCGTTAGAATATTCGACTCATGATAGTTATTCTAATTCAGTCTTTATAGTTCTAACTAAACGCTCTATTATTAATGGCTTTTTAATAAAACATCCAATATTCCGAGTCGGATATTGTTCTCTTAATGCTTCTTGATTTATCATGCCTGCAGACATAAGACATATCTTTGGATTGACATCTAACTCTAGTAACTTTGCAGAGAATTCTAACCCATCCATTTTAGGCATATTAATGTCAATTAATATCAAATCATAAAAGTCGGGCTAAATTCTGATAGTGCTGATAGAGGATTGTTATACGTATAAACTTTGAAAAACGTTTTGTTATTTTTCTCATTTTCAGCCTCCAAGCCTTTCTTAAATGTGAAGGTGATATCGGGATCGTCGTCTACAATTAAGATTCTCTTAGCAAACGCGGACAGTTTTTCAGAAGCGACTGACTGACTGACTTTTTTGTAAAGCATCACTACCAGTAGAACAATGACTGTTTGCTATATGGCTATCATTAATCGTAAGATACCATCTTCTTATCTGACATTAGCAAGGTATGCAAAGAAAACCGCTCCTTCATCACTAATAGTATGTCAGCATCACTCTTAACTATAGCTAACCCTAATATGGAATTTTTCTAATATTTACCTCACTTGGCATCACAAGAAAATTACCCTGAAGAGAAGACAGGCTTGGGCTATCATTTTTCTTGTATAATCTCTCCTTTCTGAGAACGAAGTATCTTACTTATTTCTTTTATGAGCTGCTCAGTTCCAACTGGTTTGTCTATAATACAATCCTCATTTTTTTCTATTGTATGCATTATATCTGGATACATTGTTCTGTAGTGATCAAAGTCGTAGACTGATGTCAGGAAGCAGACTTTGATTTTCTCGTCTAGCATTTTTATTTTTTTATATAACTCAAAGCCATCCATATCTGGCATCTTGACATCAAGAATGACAGCATCATATCCATTGGATCTAAAACTAGCTAATGCTTGAGTTGGGTCGTCAAATGAATCAACTTCGAACAGTCCACTTTGCTCTAATACTATCTTCAAGGAAGAGGAAGTATCTTTATCATCGTCTATAGTTAGAATTCTTTTTTTCCTATTTTTATTAGCTGTTATCGCTTCTGTTTCTATTCTGTCTTTAGCCATGAGTATTTTGTATCACTATTCAATCTGATACGTGGAAAAAAGCAGTTAAAGGTTGGTGGATACTATCATAATAAGTTCCCAAATATGAAGTAATTATGTTAGAAGCGGGAAACTCAACGCTGCAAAATATCAATAAACAAAATATCCAATAGAAAGAAACCATAGTATTCTCACATATGCTCATAAATGCTGCCGCAGCTATACTACTTGATGGAGAGTTGCTATTACCGGTGTTAACAAAATTAGTATACTAGTTAATAGAATTGTTTTAAGCATGTAATTGAAGAGTGAGAGTGAATATAACTACTACACAAATAATAAATCTGAACTTGCACTTTATAGAAAATGCTCTTTTAGAACGTAGTATCGTTAGTCTATTCTGTCTTTCTCTTCTCACTATAGCGTATTGAAACTAGATTAACTTTTAGCCAACGTGTTTAAAGGAAGTGCAGTTTCGCAGGCTGACCTGAAAGTTCATAGAATAAAACATGTTTTTAAGATACATTTCTGATGTAATAGAGGGACTCAGAGTGAACTATTATAGAATGAAAGGATGCACAAATAGAGATAATCACGATAAGGTTGCCTAGTTTATGTCAATAGTTCTATCTCTAGTCTTTCAATAAGCTTACTTATTTCAATTGGCTTTCGAATGAAATCTTTTGGAATAAGACATTCTATGTCTAATGATGGAAATTGTTTTTTCAATGCTTTGGAATCTGCATCGTAAGCACTAATAAAACAAACCTTAACTTTATTATCTATTTTTTTTATTTCATCATATAATTCAAAGCCATTCATCCCCGGCATTCTCACATCCAAGAGCAGTAGATCGTAAGAATTTGCTCTAAAGTTTGTTAAAGCGACTAGAGGGTCGTTGCATATAATGACTTCAAATAGCCCACTGTCTTCTAGAGTAAGACTAAATGAACTAGTATTATACGGCTCATCGTCTACTATCAAAACCCTTTTCTTATATCTATCTTCTATTTCTTTATTTTCTGTTGTCAAGTTACTATAATCCATTTAATTGCAAACCACTAACAATGCTAATTATCGTATTCCAAACTATATTAGGATTTATTGACATAATGTTACAATCAATACAAAGAGTAGATAAAATTGCTGTTAGTAGTTATTATTATCCGAGGTTTACGGAAACTCAAACTTTAATACTGACTGTTTCTCTTTCTAGGTAATAACACAAACTACGCTATACCTCATAATTTACTTAGAATGATTGCAAGTTTTATATTTATACAGATAATAGATTATTAAAATCATTTATGGTAAAGATTATTAGTTTGGATGCAATAATACACCCTTGGTAGTAGAGGAAGATGATATCAGTAAATTGTTGGGAAGGTGTTACATACGCGACAAACATTGAAGTCTAATAACATAAAACATAATCTTTTAAATGAAGGTGAGAGTGAATAAAAACGATGGGGGGATTACATTAGATGCGGAAGAATAGCAAATTAATAAAAATAAATGATGGTAATGATAATGGTTCTTCTTCTGTTTCTAATCTGAATGGCATACGTATAGACAGTATGGACATGAGAGTGATTGAACTCTTAACATTTGGTTTTAATAATAAGCAGATTTCAAATAAACTCAAAGTTCCACTTAGCACATTCAACGAAGGACAAGGAAATTGGGCGAAAAGGAACTGATACTAACAAAGACTGAACCAAATTACGAAAAATTAGGCTTTAAAAGAGGACTAATACACATCTATCTTAGCAAAGGCGAAATAGATTCGGTAGGACTTGCGTTATCCAAAATGAAGGGAATAATTTCAGCATCTGTGCATGTTGGTAATTCCGATATAGTGGGATTTTTCATTTACAGAAATACAAGACAATTATTGAAAATGACATCAGATGTGAAGGAGATTTCAGGTGTAGAAAAAGTTATGTGGTCAGAAGAAGTATATTCTTTACCCATAGACAAATCCCAAAATGGTAAAAACGGGAATACTAACTTGTTTTTAGAATAGTGAAGAAACAAGGTATCCATTCATTTATTCTGTAGTCATTAACCCAATTCTGGTTTACAGGAGTTGTCATCAAAATTGATGTTTGTGATTCTAAACTATCTTGTAGGATAGTATAGTGATGTAAACTGCAACAAGAATGCGTGAAAGCAAAAATCACAAAGTTATTGTAATGTTCCGCATCAAATCACATAATATCACAAGTGTTATAACAAGTATTGCATAATGGAATTATGATATAATATCGATGTCATATAGAGAACACCCAAAAAACAATTACAACAAACAAAAAACCCGTCTTAGAGGAGTAAATGAGGTTCTAGACACATTAAGGGAATCAGAAACAGGAACTCATTGCCTCATGGTATATCCTGATATAATGACACTTAGAGCGATCTATTCACGTTTCACAAAACAACAATTAGAAGATAAGAATGAGATAGTTCTGATTCTTCCATATTATGAGACTACTGACATGGTAAGGCTGGTCTTGTCTGGGAGTAATGTTTACGGAGATGATATTTCTAATAATCCTGTTGGATATTCTGGAATCGATGTAAGTAGGTATGAGAAAGAAGGTTCTCTTGTGATTGTAGACTCTTTAAAAGGATATTTTAGTTCAGGCCAGCGACAAGAAAATAATAGTAATAGTAACAACACTAGCAATAAGAATATGGACTTCATGACATTTCTAGACGTCTTACTTCGACATGCAGAAAGGAAAAGAAAGGATGGTGTAACGGTATTGGCTGACATGGGCTCATTTTATCTTAACAGTCATAAAGGCAGTCAGGAACTTATGAGATATGAGATGACATTACCTGAAAAATACTATGGTAAAAACCTGAAGGGGTATTGCTTATACCATCAGAAGGATTTTGAGAGACGATTTGGACGAGAAGAACAAGCACAGTTGCTTGACTGTCATAGCCGAAATATCATGTTCATGAATGCATGCTAACTGTAATTTAAAGAAATATCGCTTGCAATTTCATTCACTGTTTAACCACTCTATATCCAGCGCACTCGTCGAAGGGTTATGCTGCTAATAATGTGAGTAGTGGTGTAATGATATGTTCAAATACATTACATAAAAACAATTATGCGGTTATTCTTGAAGTTTAGTGATTCATGGAATTAGTTATGATTAATAATATGTTCAGACACGTTAGAAATGACAAAAATGATATCATTTTCTTTTAAAATGTGATACAAAACCGTAATAACGCATCATATCCTATAATTAGTGTGTCAAATCATGAAAATCGAGGAATATCTTCTTGGTTTTAAAACAGAAGAGTGGGGACGATGATAATAATAACCTATATATTGAAAAATTAAAAACTAGCGACCAAGCAGATAAGAATGTCATCTCAAAGGTCGATAAAAGGGATATTAATATAGTTGGCTTGTTAATTTCAGGATATGACAATAAACAGATCTCCTCTGAACTTCAAATACCATTGAGCACCATACAAAGAAGAACTCGCAATATTCTTCAAAGAGGGTTGTTGCAGCACAGCTTTAGACCGAATTATAAACAACTTGGTTTGAAGAGAGGAATGATTCATGTATATCTGGAAGATGGCAATATGAAATCAACTGCACAAAGAATCTCTGCTATGGAGGGAATTACATCGGTCTCTATTCATATTGGAAATTCCGATATTGTGGGAGACTTTGTCTATCAAGATAGTGAACAGATTGTAGATATATTATCGACAATTAAAAAGCTAGATGGCGTAGACAAAGCAGTATGGTCAGAAGAAGTGTTTGTTCTTCCGCTAAATCAACAAAATGTAAGACTACCATTTCATAGATTGATAGAAGGTGCTGCCTAGCTTTGTTTGTAAATAATGACAAGAATAACATCGGTTTCCAGCAGGGTAGTAAAGTGATGGTGGTAGACGACGACTATGACATAGCTGAACTTGTCAAGATGGCTCTGCAGAGAAACGGCTTCAATAATGTATCTGTATTTGAAGAGTCCTTATTAGCATTAGAAGAATTCAGAAAAAATTACAACGATTATTCTCTGGTTATATCTGACTTAAGGATGCCAGGTTTGAATGGATTTGAGTTTGCAGAAAATATCAACAAAGTAAAGCCAGAAATAAAGGTAATATTAATGAGTGCATTTGATATCAATAGTGATGATAATTTATTGTCTATGAAAGAGAAGTATAATAACAATATAAGTGGAATGATTCAAAAGCCCATATCGCCAAAGAAATTAGCAAAGATAGTAGCGGGAACTAATATGTGATAGGTTGCCTGATATCATCGCTTTACGGAAAGACTTTTATTCTTCCTTTTCCAGGTGCGCTGAATTAGTGGAGATATTTCTTGTGATTAGATCTTTGTTACTGTAATAGAATCTTAACTTGGAACTTTCTATATTTTTGATGTGCGCTTAATTACCGATTCTGATACTAGCGTCGGAGTCTTTGAGCGATCTTCAGTAGAACGGATGGATATCGACTTCATTAGAATGTCTTTGATATGGTTATTGTCTATCAGAGCATTAATCACTTGTGTTAGTTCCTGTTCTAAAAGGTCATTACTAGATGTAGCAGATGTTTCAGTTGATTCTATTGCCTTTAGTTTCCAATAATAGGAAAGAGCTTTACCTATTTTTAGGTGGGCATCATACACTATTTTACCTACAAGAGTAAGTGAATACTTCCCACTGACCCTTCTAATCAAGCCAGCATCAACTAAACTGGAAAGCCTAGTGTAGTATTGCTTCGTAGTTAGATTCATTTCTCTCAGCGGGACATATCTTTCTCCGTTAGAGATAGCAATGCTATTGAAAAGACTTAGCGCCTTATTGTCTGAAATTTTTTTTAAGATAAAACTTATTGATGGCGTCGTGGTTTTAGAATTTACCATGCAAAAACCACCTTTTTTCACGGTGGTTCAAGTTAACGGAAGGAGTTGCCATACTTTATATATGCACAGTGAGCTATATAAGCCTTGGCAATAAACGGTATTTTATGCCATAAAAAACCATAATTTGTAGTTCAAGTTTCGAAAGGTTCAACAATTGCAAACGAAGGAAGTGGTGATTACGGAGGCATCTGCCAAATCGGTAATGACTGTTTTAAAAATCAAGAAAGTGTGGGGGATAAACAAAGAATACGCGTTCACGAGAATTTAGAGAACTATGGATCACTTTCGTCAGCGTAGGAGTCATCCTGTTACTATGAAAATGAACTCTCTTACAGCAAACAGTTCTATAGTGCTTATTTTCGATATTGATCAGCCCTTGGCTATGATAAATAGACGAGACAGAAGTGCATCTCCTTCCTCATTAATTTCTGCAGATACTATTCCAAGAGTCCTGTCAGGTATTGACTTTCCGAATTCAAAAGATGATTTGAAAAAGTATGCTATACATCATTTACGCAAAGACGAAATTGAATATGCAGACGAGGTAGTAGATATATTAGAGCATATTCCATCCAGGGGATATTCCAATATGCCAGATGTAGAATATGAAGTTGATAAGATAAAGTAAGTAGGAAGGGACTTCCGGCCTTTAGATTTTATCCACTATCACATTTTGCCAATAGTTGTCATAAATCTAAATAAGATCAACGCCGCAAATTTGACGTATGAAGGCTGAAGAGCTGCATAGCCTTTGCTACCGTATACTTGAATCTGACAATACAATTAGGTTTGTGGGA
>JBPCNB010000311.1:0-1917 GCA_051001675.1 Nitrososphaeraceae archaeon
CTTCTGATGTGTGTTTAGGCTGATCCCATATCCATTTATTTTCTAGTCAATTTCTCTTACAAGATCTTCATTCGATATTGGTTTTTGAAGAAGTAGATCTTCATTCAAGGCACAATGTTTCACTTCCCTAACTTCATGATGGTACATCTCATTTGCAGTCAGAAAGCATACCTTGAAGTCAGGATGTATTTTCTTTAACTGCTCGTATAACTCAAAGCCACCCATTTTTGGCTTCAAAATATCGATCAATACAAGAGCATAAAAGTTGGGCTTAAATCTCTTCAGCGCCAAATCCGGATCATTGATTGTGTCTACATGAAATAATCCAGTTTCCTCCAAAATGGTCTTTATAGTAAAAGTAACATCCTTCTCATCATCAATGAAAAGAATATTTTTTGTCATTGGCATTTTACTTTGTCTACATCTTCTTTTGCTCGTTTTCTAATCCTTGCATGTGTATCCGCCGTATGGCTATATAACAGTTGCCAATAAATGGTCGTTTTTCCCATAGAATACCATTTTCTGGAACGAGATCTTTACTCGGTCGATTATCCGGAACTGTAAGTTCTTTACAGGCAGTGGCCGAACCCAAAGCGTTGGGATGAATATTCCTTCTAACTTGATAGATAGTTATATACGCGGGTATCACTAATAACACCATAACGCAATCGAGAAGACTAGGATACTGATAATAAAAATACCACTTCTAAGCAGAATAAAGTTGAGAAAAATAGACCTAATAGTTATAGGATACGTAACAATCATAATAATATGGATCATTTTTTTTCGTTAACTTATTTATAATCATGATTGATATGCGAAAGAAATTGATAGCTGAACCTCAACACAATATAGGAATAGCATTCCATATTCCTGCCTAGAAGCTAGTAATATTTAAAGATATTAACATAAAAGATGATATCTTACAAGATTAATTAATAATTATTATGAATAACACTGGGATCCTATAATATTTTTCAATTATCAACTTCTATCCAACAAATAATATTCTGCAGTCATATTCTCTATTTGCACAGGAACACTAGAAATGACGGACTTGCAATTGAACAGTTAGTTTCGGGCCATTCCAATGGTGGGGATACGTCAGATGACAATGGAAACAGCGAGAAGAATGATAATGAAGAAGAAGACACTGAATAAGGAACACCAAAATACTATCAACTCACTAAGGGGTGAGACAGCTCATAAAGGCGTAGGAGCAAAAGCTTTCACAAGTGTAGTATCGTCTCCTCCTAACTTTACGCTAGCAGAAGGATAAAGACCTGAATTCCTACAAGTTGCACCTTCAAACTACGTCCCTGTTATTGTAATTCTGAATTTCGATCAAAACAGGAAAACAGACCATAATAAATGCCAAATTATCTTTTATGGCATAGATTGGAGAACCAGAATATTAATTATCCTAATTTAGTTTTTATAAGAATTTTTTGGCTGCTAATATCTTTATCTAAAGCAATATTAGGTCAAGGATACTATTATGGAAAATCCTAATACTACATTGCCGTCGATAACTTCTATCTTAAAGAAGATCTCAGATGATAAGGCACTGACACTTTTCAACAGCATTGCTGTTTCTAATGGAGATAAATATATCCCATTAAAAGAAATGAATCTAACCACAAAGCAATACTACTCTAGAGTTTCTGGTATGTTAAATGCTGGCTTGATCAAAAGGCACAAAGGAAAGTATTTCCTTACTCTGTTAGGAAAGATAGTTTACGATTGCCAATTGACAATAGGTAAAGCACTTACTTACCATTGGAAGCTAAAGGCGATAGAATCAATTGAAATGTCTGCTTCTGTTAAGTCTGGCCTTCCAGAACGGGAACTAGGACAACTTATCGATACTCTGATAGACAATCACCAAATCAAAGACATTCTCATGAAGTCGATGTG
>JBPCNB010000312.1:0-3849 GCA_051001675.1 Nitrososphaeraceae archaeon
GCACAATAGTGAACATATTGGATGGAAGCAGTGGAAAGATGCCGTCATACTGGGAGCCGCCATAATTCTTGGAGGACAAGGCTTACTCGTATGGGGCACTCAATATTTATCATCTGGAGTCACAGCACTTCTCAATTCTACTATTCCGTTGTGGGTGGCTATACTCGCCACTCTTGCATTCAAACAGCGTCTGACAAAGGGTATCGCATTTGGATTAGCTTTGGGTTTTATGGGATTGATAATCCTGATCAATCCCTTCGAAGTAAACGCAACCTTGAATTTGACTGGAATTCTGTCACTGACACTTAGTTCGATATTTTGGGCAGTCGGGTCGCTATATTCCACTAGGTCCAATATGCCTGTAAGCATATTAGCCTCTGGAGGGATGTTAATGTTTGTAGGTGGTCTAATGCTTTTTTCTACAAATTACGTAGTGGGAGAATTTAATGCCCTCGGATCTATACGTATTTCATCCCATTCTCTTTTTGCTTTTTTGTATCTGATCTTTTTGTGCACGGTGGTTGGTTATGCTGAATTTTTGTGGCTCCTCCGAGTTGAATCCGCTAATAAGCAAATTCGTTTGCGTACATTGTGCCAGTAGTTGCAGTTGTCATTGGGTGGGTTATATTGTAGGAAGCTGTTACGGTTCAAACAATCGCTTCAACATGTGTAATACTAATAGGTGTAGCACTGATGATAAATGGCAGTTCGAGCGGCAAAACCAGCACTAAATAAACTAAAGAATAGGACCTCTCTTCACTGTGGTTTCTTTCTGACTTCTAATTCTAACTGTTTTTGACATGTTGCAGTATGTATTTCCTAAAGTAAGGAGGAAAGTGGAGGATTACGAATATTCATAGGTTTAATACTAATATATCGTAAAAATGGGTATAACGTGTACTGAGTATTATTAATGGCTGAAGAATCTAACCAGGATTTGGAGTGGCAAATAGTCAACAGGGTTAAAGAGACCCCGGACACCTACACATATAGTTTTTCACCTGTGGGGACTTCAAATAAATTCCTATTTGAGGTAGGACAATTTGTCACTATTAGCGCCCTCCTTAGAAGACCAACAGAATCAGGAGCTTTGGACGAGAGCATAGTTCAAAGAGCCTATTCGATATCATCATCACCAACTCGCGGCCTAATTGACCTTACAATAAAGGACGAAAAACCCTATGGCTTTATTAATACCACTACTCGTAAAGCTGACGGATTTTCTGCATATTTCTTTGAACAAATGAAAATCGGAGATAAAGTAAAAGTACGACTGAATCAAAATAAGAACCACTTCTTGTCCAGGGTTGCGGCAGGAGCAGAGAAGAACATTGCTTATTGGTCCGGTTCAAACGGAGCAGAGTCGGCGAGATGTCTGCTCCAATATATGGAGGATACTAAAGACACAGACCTTCGCCTGACACTGTTCTATAGCAATCCTAAATGTTTTGAAACAGAAGACAAAGATTCGTTGAGTATTATCTATTACCACTGGTTGACTGATATGGCAAAGAAAATGGAAAATTTTCGGGTTGTCTTTACTTTCACAAGAGAAAAAGACACGCCTTTCCCGTGCGACCATCCTAGAATAGTATATCGGACTGGAAGATTTTTCGTAGATCCTGACGACACGGGTGTAAGTCAAATAGGTAGAAGACAGGAGAAGACGCTCTCAAAATATCATGACGGGGAAGTGAGTGCTGTATATAATCCAATATGCGGGAGCAGTGGCTTCATTAATGGCACTGTGAAATCAGGTACAACAGGCAAAATTTTGAAGGGCAGGGGAATAATGCAGGATTTGCTAGAGATAGAAGGTGTGAAAGCAGAAAAGATTGACAAAGAGCAATATTATCTTCAGTACGTACAGTAATGTAGGGAGATCTGCTATGGTATCTGCATTTTATGTAGCCGATCGATATTGAATTCTAAATGCTAATGCCAATAATATTATTGAGTTCTCCTTGCATTTTGCGTTACTGCCTTATTTTTCGGCGCCTTATAGTTTGTACAGATACATCACCATCGAAGAGAAATATTTTTTGTGGATTTCGATTCTAGTATCCTGAACTTTGGATAATACATTTGAACTTAATTGTAAGAGACAATGTTGAAGCGAAGCATTGTAGTCGCCAGGGCGCCTTCATCTGGCTCCAAAAAGATTTTGATACCCCTATGCCATCGTTTGGCAATCTTGATAATCAAGTGTGAGATCGAAGATGATAGTGATAACAAAGAAGGACAAGGTGAATCATAAATGCCGAGGAAAACGTGAAACACTTGGATTGTTCCTATTGAGAGGTCTTGCGGTAACATAACTCGTTTTTTTTGATCAGCAATTACTTACGGATCGAAAACAAGTCTTCGAAGCGTACTAATGTTTCTCTAAAAAAAGGGGTACAACCTACTTCCAAGAAGGAATTTCAATTTCATTTCTTATAGGAACCATTTGCTCTTCCTTTCTAGTTTTCAAAATGGTCATTAAGTCTGTTTCAAGAATATGGGGTAATGTCCGAACCTTGTTTACTACGATATCTCTTAACTCATTCAGATCCTTAGCCCGAATTTTTAATAACAGATCAAATCTATTATGCATTTCATGAATTTCGAGAACTTCATGTAATGAGGATAAATCGTTGGTAACATCTTCTGCAAAACCTGGTTCAACGTTTATTCCCATAAATGCTAAGTGGTCATACCCAAGACGGTTGTTGTCTACTGAAATGGTAAAATTACCAATAATGCCCGCTTCCCTTAGCCGCCTCACTCTTATGTGAATTGTCGCGTCTGACACTCCAATCTGTTTAGCAATGTCAACAAAAGTGGTCGACGAATCCTTGCCCAAAATGTCTATTATTTTAAGATCTACAGCATCAATGGAATCTTGGAGTGTTGCTACCATGAGGTTGCAGCTTTTCTCTCATTTATATATAGTTTTGTTATAGTTTTTTCTTATATAGGATAGCCTAGGGAAAATTCCTTTGAATAGGAAAAGTATTTTGGCTAAAGCGAGATGGATTTTTTGATCGAAGGGGTACATTTATCAGGATAAGAAACGGGTCATTTTTGCATAAGTATAGCTTTAGAAAGAAAAAGGCGAAATTATAGTGTCGTAAAATTTAACGAATGGTGCCTATACTGCATTCTAGCGAAATTATCAGGACAATCATATTTTATCACGCAAGAACTTAAAAACAGAAATTCCGATGTAATAGTGCTCGGGATTAGTGGAGGGATAGATTCTCCATTCGCTGCAGTTTTACCAGTCCAGAGAGACACCGAGGAACCTGAGCATTTAGCCAAAACCCTCAGTATTGAATACAAAAATGTGGAACTAGGTAATATCAAAAATGCAAATGTTAGACTAGCTCCCAAGAAAAAATGCATTGGCAGCGGCTATGTCATTATATGTTAACGCGCAAACTGATAATTTGTCTTCGTCAAGTTGACAAGATAAAAACAAAAGCACCAACTTCAGGCGGAACCCTTGACGTGCTTCTCTAGCATCTCCAGGTTCAATTAAAAATGACGAAGTAACTAGATACAAGGGAACATTTATGACAGACAGAACAGCCCTTACCCCACACCCCAGAAGGCATAGTAACAATAACCATTACAATAGCTGAAGCAGATAACAATACTGTTAGGGTTCCAGTAACGGAAATCACCTTTTATCCCGATTTCAACTGAATATACAGAACTTCCAACGGTCGTGGCAAAGGGTTAGCGCCTTATTTATCGCACTCTAGGTTGTCCATTTCTTTAATTCATCCCCGATCTATATTGCAGAGCTTGCCCTAATTAGATCGCTAAGCAATTTTTAGCTTCTCTATTAGCATGGTCCATTGT
>JBPCNB010000313.1:0-1360 GCA_051001675.1 Nitrososphaeraceae archaeon
TAGTGCAATGGAATGGATACAAATATCTGTTTTAGCAAGTCATGAAACTTGTTTGAACTGTTATAATGTCATAAACAAAAAAAATGAAGAATTAAAGAAAGATCACTAATGCCTAAGTCAATATTGAATAATTGCCAAATACTACACTTTGATCAAAATCCCGCCAATTCTTGTAGGAATTTTTTGGTAAAGAAAAAGGATAGATTTTATTTTTTCAGGCTGCTTCAACGGGTTAGCAAATAGATATACATTGAATGAAAAAGAGAAAAATAACTTATATAAAGCTAAACAAGCGATTATACATTGTGAAACTTATTTTTATCTCAGTATTAATCGTGATTCTAATAGCTTCCATAACGGAAACTGATTTTTTCAGTTTTTCTAATACTGTAAAAATTGCAAATAATTTCGTTCGTTCGTCATATTCACAACAAGAACAAGAAATAATAAAAGAACAGAAGATTATCAACATTGAGTCTGCTCAAAATAAGACCTCTGCAGCAATCAATAATACAGTGCAAGGGACACTAATAGTTACGACAAAGGTGAATAATGAAGGCGGCGGCAAACCATCTGATTTTACAATCAAAGTACACGGTAATAATCCATCAATCAGTTCATTTCCAGGAAACTCATCGGGTACTGCTGTAAAACTCGATATGGGAATGTATAGTGTAACTGAATCAGGACCTTCAGATTATAACTCGACCTCTTCAATGGATTGCTCAGGTGCGGTGATGTCGGTTGAAACTATCAAGTGTGAAATTACTAATACATATATCAAACCTATTTCAGGTGATAATTAGTACTAACTAAAAAGGTATTTAATTAAGGCGACGAGAGCAGCAATCAAATTTACAAAACTAGCTGATTAATGATTTCTACCGATCCTATCTTTTTTCAATGAACTATGCTAAGTTATGAATATAAAGCAATAATCTAAGGGAGGAATAGTTATTAAGACACACTTGATCTAACTTGAAGCTTGTGCATTGACCATATGGTAACCTGTTGCGCCTTTTGGAAAAGGTTCTCTTACTTCTCCTGTCTGAAGTTTTCCAGTCTTATCTGTTGCCCTAACTACAATCTTGTAATTGCCTTTGTTTGTAATATTTAATTCGGTAGCCCAAATAACCCAGGTATATGGAGATAACGGATCGTTAATTTTTGCTTCCCTCCAGGTGGCACCACCATCGTCACTCACTTCAATTTTTGATATTCCTCGATCTCCTGCAAAGGCTACGCCTGCGATTGGTATTTGTTCGCCATAGACAATATTCAAAGCTCCTAGATTTCTAAAGATTTTCCTTACGGGTGCATTACCTGGAACAACAATATATGAGTGAGTATTATATTGTGC
>JBPCNB010000314.1:0-2455 GCA_051001675.1 Nitrososphaeraceae archaeon
GTCAGAAATATGCTTTGGCAATAAATGCTAAAGAAACACCTTTTCCAACAGTAACATTTGATTATGGCTCTTCTATTAACACAGCATAAAATGATAGGTTGGCTATCCGAGCAAGTCCCCAAGAAAATGAGATCAGCTATTCCCAAAGTAGAGCAGGAAGGATTTAATGATTCATCCCTCGTTACGAAACGAAAATTAGCTGGCTAAGAGTACGATATATGTTAATCGCATAAGTTCAAATAACACCTAACTTATCAAATCGTGCGATAAGATTGAAAATCAAGAGTCCTATAGGTTTGTCTGCATTGATGTTATGTTTTATCATATTAGTTAGTCAGAATGGTTTTAGCTCTCTTGTACCTGCTTATGGCCAGGAACAAAATATCAGTAATACTTCTTCTTTCCAATCCAAAGTCAGTATCATAGACAACATGCCTTCTCAAAAAACTACAGTAGGTGACACAGAAATAGCATATAAACAACTGGGTGAAAGTGGTGCTAAGCCTATAATTTTAATCACAGGACTTGGTGCTACTATGGATACGTGGAGTCCCCTCTTAGTAGAGCAGCTAACCTCTTCAAACTATTCTGTAACTATTTTTGACAATAGGGGAGCAGGAGAGTCTACTGCAGGGACAAAGGAATTTTCAGTCAATCAGTTTGCAAACGACACAGCAGGTCTGCTCGAAGCTTTAAAAATAGACAAAGCAGGTATCCTAGGCTTCTCTATGGGTTCATTCATTGCTCAGGAATTGACATTAACAAACCCAGAAAAAGTTGATAATCTTATCCTCTTTGCCTCAGGCTGTGATGACCGAGAGGCTGAGCCACCAAGTCCTGAGGTAATACAGACTTTTAGCAATACTTCAATGTCTCCGCAAGAACTAGGACCGAAAATCATATCTCTATTATTTCCAGCAGACTGGTTCAAAGCAAATCCAGATTACCTAAACTACTTTCCAGTGCCCAAAGAATCAGTATCGCCTGAAATAATGGGAAAGCAAACACAAGCCATAGAAAACTGGATTGGTACTGGTACGTGTAACGCTATTTCAAATATTATTCAGCCTACATTGATAATAGTTGGAACAGATGATGTATTTACTCCGGCTCCAAATTCAGTAACGTTAGTAGAAAGGATTCCTGGGTCCTGGCTTGTTCAGATAAGAGATGCAGGACACGGGCTGATGTATCAGTATCCTGATAAGTTTAACAATGTAATAATGACATTCTTACAAAATAATAGTTGATTGCTTAAAGAAACTCATCCTCATCACTTGTACATCAAAATCTATTACTGATTGTTCATATCTACAAAGCATCACTCAAGGAACTACCATAAGGAAGAGGATAAAGAGTCAAACAATCAGTCTTTCTTGAATTGGATGGAGAAGATATTATACGGATGACCTCATTTCTCTAATCTCTCAGACTTATCGCAAACCTTAAAGATAGTGCTAGTAAGGATGAGGCTGACAAAAAAAATTGAAATGCATTCTGTGCGGTATGAACTTAGAATATTCGGCCAGAGCTGTTCATGACCATTTTATTGATCATCATGAAGACATACAAACTGGGATGGTAGAATATATCATTGCATATACATAACCTTACTTTCAAATTCATGTCCCTTTTCTTCAAGTTCCGTGATTTCTTCACGTCACCAATCAAAATCCTAGAACAGATTAATATTCAGCCAGGCTGGAACGTTCTTGATTATGGGTGTGGTTCTGGAAGTTATTCTATTCCAGCTGCACAACTTGTAGGACCAACGGGAAAGGTCTATGCAGCAGACATCCATACCGCGGCCGTACGCGAAGTACAGAAAAAGGCAACCATGAAAGAGCTCGGCAATGTATACACGATACTCACAGGTCGTAAAACTGAATTGCCAGACGCTTCCATAGATATTGTCTTGTTATTCTATATACTTCATGAATTTAAAGACCCTGATTTAGTCTTAAGAGAACTTGATAGAGTGCTTAAACCTAGGGGTCTTTTAGCAACAATCGATCATAAATTTGAGAAGGATAAAGTAGTTTCTACACTCAGTCACGCTACCAGAGCTTTGAGACTTAGAGAAACAGGATTAGAAAATGGCAAGAGAAAGAAAACAGTGTTAATATTTTCTAAAGAACCATAGAAACTTGTTACCACGAACAGAACCTTGCCGTTAATCAGCGGGTTCGCAACCACGTCAATCGTGCAAGGCGATTCATATTGAGAAGCTAGAGAAACCTGATATAATGCGAAGGATTGAAGATTTGGACCGTAAACTCCTGCACCACTAAAGGCATTATACATAGAATTCACAAGCCTCATAGTATATCTATATAGAAGATGTTAACCGTGTCTTTATCCTAGATTACTGTAACCCATACGATGGGCCGTAAGCTGAGATTGATTGTAATAAGACACCGGAAAACAGGCTATACCACTTCCATTACCCCTTATA
>JBPCNB010000315.1:0-1988 GCA_051001675.1 Nitrososphaeraceae archaeon
ACCTATTCCAAAGGTTAAGCTGAATGTAGTACCAAAGATAAATGCGATTGCTGCAGATATCGAAATAACAAATTTTAAATTGATCGTTCTAACTCTTTTTCTAGCAGAAATAAGAAATCCATAACCAACTAACCATGTTATTATCGATAGGGATACTCCGATTCCTGAGTAATAAATGATGACAAAGCTATTTCCTAATGGTATCATTATACTAGCATGATCCCAATACATGGAACTCGAACTGAGGGTTCGAATCCCCTCTCAACCTTTATCTTCATCGAATCACCAAGAGCTACTTAAATAAAAGCAGAATAGAATCATAGGATCGCTAGAACATCACTCGACAAGACAAAAACCTAATGCCGGTTGTTCTCATGGCTCGTATCCCCTAAAAACGACCTTAGAATAAGTAAAGTTGCTCGAACTCCTTACTGAGAAAAGCAAATCATATAATTAGATATTTCATTTTTCCTTCTCTAGGAATGAAAAGTTGGTACGAGTCATTGTCAAAAATGTGAATGAATGTGCCTCAATTAACAAATAGAGGATATCGTTCTGATGTTCTGGATCTCAAACTAGCTATTCTCGAATCTACCTATGAGGCTTGCTCATGTTAGTCCAGGCCGGATTTGAGAACAAAATATATTCGCTAGCTGCTGCGTTTTTCTCTATTCTGTCTGTACAGCTCCCTGAAATAATCTGGTGACCACATACTAGCTTGTGCTTTTAACCAATTAGATCCTACATCGATGACGCAATCCCATGCGGCAAGGACGGCTCGATTGTAACCTTCTAGCAGATTGGTCCATGCGTCCGCAACTTGTGATGGTTGCTTGCTATTTGGTGGATACTGTTCGGGTTCGTCTGTATCAAATGTCACTGCTATTCCTCAGCTAATTAAGATATACATTCAGCCTCCTTATGTAGGTTGCATAAGTTGGTTGCCCATATGATAGACCCTGAAAATTTCTAATGCCCTTTTAAGGCAACCCTGGTCGATTATAAACTTGATACGCATAAATCTCCACATCATTATTTTATGGCAATGGCCAATAATATTGAGAAAGGACAAGATGTGCTAAACACCTACAAAAACTCTGTGTAACACATGCCTGATATCAAAGGAAGAAATATTTGATAAATTACTTATTCATTGACTTATTATAGCTACCGATTTACGCATAGGGACCCAGAAGAATGAATAAGTCGCCTAAAGTCATAAATATATAGCAATTTTTATATTCCCAATGGAAAAGAGAGATAGGGAAATTCTGAGAGAAAGATCTGCCACATGTAAAACGTGTGGGCTGACAGCACGTAACCAATACGAACTTGACGATCATATTAGTCATGCACATGGAGGTACTCGTACCGCTGGAAGTTCTAAGAATATTTCTTCTGCCGGTGAAGATTGATCCCCTTTCCCTACTGGTTCCAAAAGATATTACCTCCTACCTGCTGAAATTGTAATGGTCTGTTCCATATACTATCAAAAATAATTCTTGAAACTTGAATATCAGTATCAAAACAAGTCAGCAAGAACAAGACCATCGCCCTCATTCATGGGTAAATTCTCCTGCATTCTCTATGCCAGAAGTAATCCAATCTTCAATTAATGCTACTTGCATTTGGCTGTTTCAAATTTACTTATTGTTTAAACCCACAAAAAGCTAAAATGCCTGCGCCCCTACATTATGTAGGGCGATTTCAGCATAGACAAAAACTTCATGGTTGTTTCTAGTTGCATAAAAGCAATTCTCTTTCATTGAACTTGTCGGCTAAAAAGCCTTCATATTATTATCTTTAGCTGTCATTCTGAAGGGGGAGAAATTATATCGCTTGATAGAAGGTTCTTCCTGTCAGGATACTAGTCGTAGATATAGGAACATCCACTAAAAAAATCTTCTTCATGGTTGTATCGGTTCATCCTCATATCGAGAGCAGTCAAATATCCGCAAGCTTTAGGGTTGATAGGATAGTGTTTTTAA
>JBPCNB010000316.1:0-3194 GCA_051001675.1 Nitrososphaeraceae archaeon
GTATAATATTATATTGCTACCGTATGCTCTTTCAGTTTGATATATGGTTTCGATGAAACCCTATGCCCTCGGTGGAATGTTGTTTGTCAAATATTTTGTCCTCCCGGTTTATACTATGAATCAAAAAGGGTCAGATCGAAGCCAATACCTGTCATAGATAAGACAGAGATCTACTCGAAGTGTAGGTCCATTAGTTCTTCAAGCAGGGAAGTGTCCTCTTCCGATTCCTCTCCACCTATGTGCTCTTCTGGATCTTCTGACTGTTCTTCAAGTGGGTGTAATTCTTCAACAGGCTGTTCTTGTGCTACGGGCTGTTGTTCTTTCATTGGCATCGGCGTCCCGGATTCGGCTGGTGGTGGCATAATCTTGCCTCTAGGTGGTGAATGAGAAGTCTGACATGGCTGTCCTTCAGTACAGATTATTGTGCTACACGACCCAGTATCATCATTACACATCGTTGTAGTGGACTGAGATTGCCTTTTGCCTTCTACAAGAGAGCTAGGAAAAACAAGTCCTGTTATCAAAAATATTCCTGCCATTACCATAATTATCGAGCTTGATAGCTGTCTATAATGTTTCATTATTGGACCTATATTTACTCCATCAGTATATTTGAAGTAAGTTAATTTTGGTGATATAATTGCTGGATATATTGGGACAGTGAGAAGATACTAATCTAAATCCCAGTCTCACAGATATCGTATCAAGTTATGATAAAAGATTTGGTAGGAATAAGCGAAAGTAATTGCTCCATCAATACGCTGCAATTTTAACAGAGAAACCGCTAGCGCCGTAATGGCAGCTTGGCGAACGAGAAAGAACTGACTACAAACCGATTTGCAAAATAAGTTGGTGGGCACAAATAGGGAAATAAGCTTACCACCTCATCCCTTTAGAGCCTAAAATTCTGTGAGTCCACTCTATCTATCCTTCAATCGTGATCAGACTGATTTGCTACAGCTCGTAGTGGCGATGTGTTATAACAATTGATTCAATAATATCCTACACCCCCGCCCTCCATAAAAGGTGCTCTCCTCATTAAAAAGGGGACGAAAATAATTCGAGATATGAATCAGTTTCCAAATGAAGAGAATGTTATGAGAAATAAAATCGCATCGTGGAAGGCTTACGCAAATTCCTTGAACAGCGAAGGTCAGAAACATGAGTTTGAAGAGATGTTGAATAACTATTGCAGATATGCACAGATCATTATTGATGCTGGCTGTGAATCCTTTCCAAGCAAATCCTTGGTTATGAATCTGTTATTCTTTCAGTATCGGAAGATAATGCTCTGGCTTATGAATAAAACCGCAAGAAATTGAGCAACGCGCATAAATAATTGATTATTGACTCCCAACATCAGGATGGTCAGGCCTGATTAGTATATTTCAAGACCTTAACACTAAAAAATCCAGGGCTGTTTTTCGGCTGATCCCTTAATGCATAAACTGAGACTCAAAGAATGGATTACGATACCTTTTTTTATTATAATCATCACTTTAGAAAATCTTTACGCACTTTTCATAAGCTTCCGAAAGTGTTCCTCGTTCTTAGATATTCTTGGTTCCATGCTGCTTCTGTTTATCCATGGACTTCAACCCCATGTATCATAGCATTTGATAGCAACTCTTCTTCATTTTCTCCATACATTGTGCGTCCAAACGGGGTCTACTGCCTTTTTACAGTTTAAAGATAGAGCCATATCATACACAGTTTCGGAAGTGAGAATATACCCTTGTTGTACCGTCAATCAAAGTTGCAAGCATTGGAATAAGACTTAAAAGTTGGGCACAAAAATTCAACTGACAATTACTATAGATCTTCCTTAGTCTCTTCCTTTGCTTTTTCTCGAATATCTGGCGGAGAGTAATGATGTATATCTACCCATTGCTCCTTGCTAACCCAATAACCACAATACCATTGGTTTAATTCCGGACTAAATTCTCCATGCTCTGGCATACACTATTAATACGAGATACCCTTTTTCAATTTATCCCATAGTTGCAGCCGATGCATACAGGTGGAAACAATTTTTACAAATTCCACAATAACTTCTTTAGAAGTTGATTTATAGCTTAACTAGATCTAACTATGGCTGTGGATCAGCGTTCTAGTCATACACAGAAATTTAAATAAACAACTTGTGATAACAAATTTTGTGGCCTATCTTTCTGAATGTGTTTTAGCTGCTATTGAACTAAATCCTGTCAGAGTAGTGGAGAGAGTATACAGAACAGCAGGGTCGATCTTCTATAGATGGCAATTCAAAGAGAAAAAGGCTGTGGAATTACAGCCAAATCTTGCCTCGGTATTCCAAATCTTGCAAAAGGGGAGATTGTTACTAAGATTGGAGGATCGTACCGGTCCTAAAGAAACTTATGAACGCTCCTCCGTCAAGAAAGCGAAAACTGACGCCTCAATAACTAAAGTATTTGAATTCAAGCACCGGTATGTTTCTCGCAACCCTTCTGTACTTTATCACGTTGTGTTACCGGAGTTTTGTTATTGCGACGAAAAAACTATTCCTATGCAACAAAATATCCGTTCGGCAACTCTCGGTAATGACAAGAGGCAGAGCGTGACTTGGCTAAATATTGAACATGAGGCTCGTCGAGAATTCTACCTAAGTTTTTTATTTTATGGTCCAAATGAGATGGAATTCAGGAAGAGACAAAAGAAGACGACAAAAGAGCTTGATATTCCCGCAGAGTCAAAAATGACGTTCAAAAAAATTAGCGACCTTGCCAGTCTTGCTACTTGTTCTCCAGGAAGGTAACCATTTGGGCCTATACCGATCCTGTACAGCATTTGGCATGATAGAACGATGTTCTCTCTGCTCATTATCATCAAAATGGATGTAGCACAAGGCGATCCAAGCCAGACTATCCCGACTCTATCTAGCCAACTGCTAGAGGAAATACCAGATACTCCACCCCCCCTGCTCCAACTCCTATTATCATAACAAACATAATAACAATTAAGTCACAGTTAGAAATGGTAGATTCATGGTACGAAAATTATGAAGGAGAGGTAATAACTACATCTGACTTTCCTCAACAAGCGGCAACCGTGCTACGAGTTGGCTTTCCCTATCGTAACTAAACATTGGCGTACATGGAGAATTCATGAGGGTGGGGTCTCACTACAACCTCGTTATGCTCCTTAAGTTGCTGCTCGATCAGACTGTCTAATGC
>JBPCNB010000317.1:0-1378 GCA_051001675.1 Nitrososphaeraceae archaeon
CATTCTTTACAAAATCATACCACATGATAAGTTAAGATATCAAATTATATCTCATCATCTATGAAAATGAGGCAGAATGAGTTCTAAGAATGGTCTTGTTATAGTCTATACTGGCAATGGAAAAGGGAAGACAACAGCAGCATTAGGAATAGTATTGCGCGCTGTAGGACATGGAATGAGAGTTGGAATGATTCAATTCATTAAGGGAGAATGGTATTACGGCGAATTGACCAGTGCAAGTAGATTGGAACCCGAATTTGATCTCGTGGCAGCTGGGAAAGGCTTTGTTGGAATAATAGATGACGATCATCACATACAGGATCATAAGAATGCAGCAAAAGTTGCTCTAGAGATAATCAGGAAAAAAATGTCTGAAAAGAAGTATGATATTCTCATATTAGATGAAATAAATTATGCTGCTAAGATTGGATTGATTTCTGTGTCAGAAATGCTAGACATCCTAAAGCGTAGGCCAAAAGGCATGACATTGGTACTAACTGGAAATTATGCACCACAAGAAATTATTGATTTGGCGGATCTAGTAACAGAAATGAGGGAAATAAAACACCCATATAAACTTGGGATAAAGGCAGAGAAAGGAATTGATTTCTAATTCTTATTTTCAATGCTTTTGTTTTTTTTTTTGCTTGAATAAATGCCAAATTAATACAGTTATGATTCGCAATTTCAATAGGGGCAACGTTAAAGTATCTCAATGACAGGGTAAAACGTGCACATGGTAACAGAGATTGCAGAACTTCCCGAGGAAGGAGAACTTGTTATTGCCACAATTAAAGAAGTCACAGGCCATGGTGCCTACGTATCTCTTGATGAATTTAACAACATGACAGCGTTCTTACACATATCGGAGATAGCAACTGGATGGATTCGAAATATTGAGCGTTACATAAAGCCAAAACAGAAGACAGTTTTAAAAGTTATTAGAGTTCACAAGGGCAGAGTAGAAGTAGACCTTTCCTTAAAACAGGTGTCTGGAGAAGAGAGGAAGTCCAAGCTAATTGAGGTCAAGAAAGGAGAAAAAGCCTCTGCGTTTATGGAGATTATCAAAAAGAAAAACAGTCTGAATGACGAGCAAATTCTGGAATTGGAGGACAAAATTTTGCAAAAGTTTGACTACGTATACGACATGTTTGAAGTTGTTGCTAGAAAGGGGATGGAAGCAATCAAGTTAATAGACATCTCTGAAGAGACTAAATCTTCGATCGAGGAAGAAAGCAAAAAAATCCCGATCCCTGAAGTGGAGGTTAGAGGCTCACTTGAAGTAACATTGCGAACATCGAATGGGGTAGAAATGATTAGAGATATTCTTTCTTCTGCAAAGTCAGAAAGAAGTAATGCAAGTATCGCTATTATGTAT
>JBPCNB010000318.1:0-3790 GCA_051001675.1 Nitrososphaeraceae archaeon
CATCTGCTTTTCTTGTTATTCGTTCCATAATTCCTTCTCTATCATATCTTTTGAAGGTATTTGATGTGGATATCACAATGTCTATTTCTTCAATTGCTGAAGTTATTACTTTAGAGATCAGAGTTTGTATCTCTTCCGGATCTTGTATTGTTTCTATAAATTCTCTTTTTAATCCTTCTTCAATCTCTTTTATTCTCTGTTTAGCGGGTATTGCCTTTTTCCATAACATATCAAAGAAACATTGCTGCTGGTCTACGAGTTCCTTAACTGTACTTACAACCAATTGTAAACCAGTTGCTGGTCCATTGTGGAATTAAATACCATTAAATGGTAAGGTATAAATTTCCTTAAGATGAAGAGGATGATATGTCCAAAAGAGAACAAGAATCTTTCAACACAACTCCATCTCAGATACAAAAGGATCAGATAGAAGCGATAAACAGATCATTTGATCAGACCCGAGATAATGTCAAAAAGACAATCAATGAGGCAAAAAAAGACATTTCTGACTATGCCGAACAAATAACAAATTTACAAGAAACAGCAATTGAGACAACAAGGGATATCGCAGACAACTGCGTGGAATCACAAAAAGAAATTTTCAATTCGTTTAATCAATCTATATGGACCCCATATGTAGAAAACGTTGCAAATGCAAATAGAACCTCAGCATTTCCGGGAATGTTTCCTTCATCAAGAGCAGAAGTGTATGGCAATACATTAACAAACATGGTTGATAATTTCGTTACAGCAGGACGACTAGCAAATAAGACGGTATTTGCAAATGCAGAACTAATCAACACATCATTCCAACAAGCAAGAAATAATATAAGAGAATTTTCTAGAATAGGTGTAACCGCTGCAAAGAATATCCACCAGGCTACAAACGAATTTGCCTCGATAGGAATGTCTGTAGTCCAATCAACACTGCCAGTAGGAAGAAGGCAGTAATTAAACCAAACCAAAGAACCTTTTTTTCTTTTGCATTTTAATTTTATATAATATCGAATTTATCATCGATAGATCATTTTAGTCCGATTGTATGCAGACCGCAGGAGACTCAACCGAGGTATGAATACATGGACGTTGGCGGTGAGCCTAGGTGTCAACTAAAGCAGCAATTGGTTTAGTAGTCCTAATGTTCTTCCTTGTAGTCATAGGAATAGTCTTCCATGTAGTGAGTTTTGCCAAGTTTGAGGGAACGATAACACAATCAGTTGAGCCTACAATTACATTAGGGTGGAAGTCCATTGAATAAGGGATATGACACTCACATCAAATCAAATTGAAAAGGATCTGATTCTCCTAGGACTAGGTATTATTAACGGTATGATCCGAAATGACACCATCACCATACCTATATTAAAGAACATGATGGACAGAATGGGTGGTAAGGATGCTTTAATGAAGATTATCAAAGATCTGGTAGATAGAGTGCGTAAGGAGTGAAAAATAAGAATTGATGTATATTGGTTAATCTGCTTCTTTCTTTTAGCAATCTTTTCATGCAGGAATTCTTTGAGTTTACCTGAATCTGAATTGATAGCCACAATCAAAATAGTGATCAATTGCTTAAACGTTCAGACGTAAGCGCAACAGGGCTTTTAAATTGCAAGAAAATAGTAGGGCTAGAGGGAAACTAGAATAAGATGCTACCATGGAGTCGTGAAGAAATGAACGAAGTCAAAGTCCTTTCACTTCCCTCTCTATGTGACCTCTACTTATAGCATAAAGACTCATAAAGGATTCTTTTAAAATTATTTTGACGATTTAGGACCACATCAAGATATGATAGTTAGACTCTTTCCATTTGTGATGGTATTAATGACGACAGGAATTCTTTATCTGTCAAGTCCCACGAATGAAGATCATATAAAATTAGCGTATTCTGTTTCTAAAGGCCCATCTTCATGTAACTGTACGCTAGACTTTTTAGATAATACAAGTGGATTTCAGATGCCTAAGGTTAAAATAATCAAGAATGAAACAATGCAAAGTCAGACTGAGGGTACCTTAGTATGGACTGAGTCTAAACTACTCGCTACTGATGGTGTGATTGTAGGTGATATTTATCTTGCTAACCAATCTGCGGGTGCTTTGGTAGATCTAAATACTATCATAGTTGAACAAAATCAACCTCTGAGTCTAGAAATCACAGGCGGCACACTTCCTGATATTGTAAGGGCGGAGATAGTGAACCCTACAATCCTAATGAATGGCACCGGTCTTAAAATAGGTGATATAAAAATAGGCAAAAAGGTATCTGAATCTACTATATTATTCAATGAATTGATGAATGAACCTATTCCAAATCAAAATAGTTTTAGGGTTCAAGTTCCACCTGAAGGAGGAGATATGGTGTTAATAGTGTCATTGCTTTATAATAGCAATAATATGAACAATAACACCAGCACTAGTACTGCCTTAAGTAAATCCGACCCATTCGTTAGAGGAATTTATAAGTCAGTACTTTCAGTTCAATGAAGGTAGAAGTATAACTAGAGTGGGCAACTATTACGCCCACTCGAATTTTCATTAACAATGATCGTAAGAAAGGAAATAGAAGATGGACACACTTATCCTTTTACCACGGTATTGAAAGAAGCAACACTTGATGTTAACTCTTTTAGAAGTAGATGGATTAATGATGAAATAGTGTCTATAGATATTAAATGGGAATCAAGTGGACACAAAACACCTGATGGAAAGCCTATTCCAATTATTAGATACGGATTACTTAATCTTACTGCAACGAAGACAAAGGAAAAAGAAGGCGGAGATACAATTTTGAGAATAATTATTGCACATAATAATGATTATACATCGACTTATACACAAAGTGATCGTAAGCAGATAATTGAACAAAAAAGAGCCGAAAATAAAGTATAGCGAAAATGAAAAGGGACGTTTCTGAACCTCTTCTCGTGTAAAAGTCGGGCTGCTTGTCTCTGTAATTCTTACATATTTCTCGTAGAATGTGTTTCTTAGAGCATGAGTACACTAGAAGAATAGTATCGTTCTATACTTGGCTGACAATTTAATGGCTATTCTCTGAGTCGATCCTTATTATCTTCAGTTTCTTTTTCATATTCCTAGAAAGTGTCTTCAGAAGAAGAGGAACAAGAAGAGGGAGAAGTGGAGGAACAAGAAAGTAAAGAAGACCACGACGGTAACATCCTCGCAAAGGAGATCGACTCTTGGAAAGGTTTTGAATATGCTTTGAGACAACCAAATGCCTCACTTTTTGATAAAATGTTAACTGAGTGTTTGGAAAATAAAGAGTATGCTTCTGCATTCAAAACCAAAGGACCTCAGAACTCAGCGGAATCATTGTTCATGGCTCTAATATTCCAGCAACAAAAAATGATCAGTAAACTTATCGAAAGATTAAAGGTAGATAAAACAACAATAACGTAACAAGTTGCAGATTATCCCGGGGTTAAGGATTTAATTCAGATATCAAGGATAAAGTAAGTTATCATAGCCGAATTTCGATTAGGTATGGATATAGAGTTAGCCTTTCAATTATTGAAGGAGGAAGAAGACTAAATGAATCCCCTGATTGACATAATAACAGTTAACCCGAATTATCCATTATTATTCTCCAGATCGTTAATCCTAGCCTTTGAAAGGCCTTATTCATTATTAAAGCAAGTCATTCTCAAATATTTAATGACACAATATAAGTTGCTTATTGCTTATTAATCCTACATAGTGAGGAAGGAGCATGAAAAGTGACAGTACAAAACCAGCACGAACATGCGGTTATTGCGCACAAGGTAATATAATG
>JBPCNB010000319.1:0-14024 GCA_051001675.1 Nitrososphaeraceae archaeon
ACATTATGCAACTGCAGTATTTGAAGGAATTCGATGTTATAAAACTGTTAACGGTTTGGCAGTTTTTAGACTTTCAGATCACATGCAGCGATTAATAAATAGTGGCAAAATCTATTTCATGGATATCAAATATTCCAAAAAGCAATTGGAAAAAGCAGTAATTGATACAATAAATGCAAATGGCGTAGGAGAAGAATCCTACGTGCGTCCGATTGCATATTATGGTTATGGCAAAATGGGAGTTAATCCTTTACCCAATAAAGTCTCCGTCGCAATTGCTACATGGGTATGGGATGAACATCTAAAAAGAGAAATGCACTACGAAGAAAAGGGTGTACGGCTGATGGTCTCTGCTTGGATGAGAATCGATGGTAGAACAATGCCATTCCTTGCTAAGGCAACAGCAAACTACGCTAATTCAGCACTTGCCAGAGTTGAAGCACTAAAGGCAGGATTCGACGAGGCAATTATGCTTAATACGTATGGGAAGGTTATAGAAGCGAGTGCAGAAAATATATTTATTGTTAAAGATAGTGTATTAATTACTCCACCGACTTCATCTGGGGCTTTAGAAGGCATTACTAGAGACACTGTACTGACTATAGCAAAAGAAAGTAAGATTCCCTATGAAATCAGAGATATTTCTCGAGATGAACTTTATATTGCTGACGAAGTATTTTTAACAGGAACTGCGGCTGGAATAAAACCTGTGGCTGAAATTGATAACAGATCAATTGCTGATGGAAGAGAAGGTTCGACCACTAAACAAATTAAGGAAAAATTTGGATTATTAGTTTATGATAGAGATGACAAGCTTAGCAAAAAATGGTTAACATTTGTTGAATAGGTTATTGTGCAATATTAGAATATCATGAAACCAAAAGATGCAATAAAAGGCATTTCATATTCTATTATGTATTCTACATTATTCATGAATTGGCCTAGTAATTTAGTCCTACTGACCTATCTTTTTTCAAAGAAGATAAAGTAGTATGTTCTTCCTTTCCAGTTTTTAAAACTGTCATCAATTCTGTTTCAAGAATATGGGGAAACCTACAGATTTTGTTTTGCACTATATCTCTTAATTGATCTAAATCTTTAGCTCTTATTTTTATAAATAGATCAAATATACCATGCATTTCATGGACTTCTAAAACTTCATCCACTTTGCAAAGATTATTAGTCACATCATCTACATAACCACACTCAATATTTACACCCATATACGCTAGATGACTGTAACCAAGACGGTTATTATCTACAGAAATTGTAAACTTGTTGATAATTCCTGCAGCGATCAACCGCTGAACTCTATTGTGTATCGTTGCATCAGAGACATCTATTTGCTTAGCCACCTCAACAAAAGATACTGACGAATCCTTACCCAACATATCCATTATCTTAAGATTCAAATCATCTAGTAGTTCATTGTGATTAAAAGGCATATATCTAAATCAGATCATTTATTTGATATATATTTTTTGCAGCGGCCTTTTATCTAGTTTGTACACGCCGTAATTACACACTGGATTGCTAAAAAGAACAATTATAAAAATTAAAAAAAGAGAAATTTTTTAGGACACTTAGGATGAAGAATTAACCTTCTTCCCAGCCCTTCGTAAATACCGCATTCTTCTTCAATGGAATTGGTTGGCCTGGTGTATAATCCATCGGTCTCATCCAGAAAATTGCCTTCGTTGGGCAGACTCCGATGCAAGCTCCATCAGAGATACATCTTTCTGGGTAAAAGACAAATGCTTTACCTCTTTTCCAACCTTCCACTGGCTTTACTCTTAGTACATCTGGCCCAAGAGCAGTACAAATCTCTACACAGAGAGCACAGCCAATGCAGTGTTGTTCGCTAATATCCGGAAGTATTGCGACTGGCATCTAATTCACTGACCTTCAAGACATATTGAATCTATTTAAACCCTATGCCATTTATATAACGGTGATATATATCCAATTCAACCTTCCGGATCTTTAAATAGTTGAGTCAATCAAACGGGTTATTTTCACGTATGATAGTTGACTGCCAGAGTGTACAAGATTATAACACAACTGTATTTATTCTGGGTTACGATTCTCCCCTTTTGGAATAAAAAGTCAACGTGTCGGGATGAATTGGCTTTAATGGGACTGCTGTTTATGTCATCATCTATCTTTTTTGATGAATCTGTTTCATTATTACATGTTTATCATTTGAATTGCACTCTTTAATATAATATGTAGAGGTATTCACAATATGAGTGATCAAGAGAAGAATGAGCAAGATAAAAACCAAGATTATCACAAGTATAGCTCTGGTACAGTCTCTGATTACGAAGAAGCATCTGAGCCATCACCCGCTAGAGATAATGGTAATATAGATAAAATAGTAGGCACGATATCGACACAACAGGATATGAATAATAATCTATCTGAGTCTGCCAGGGTGTCTAATAATGTCAGGACAGTAATACTTGGCTTATTTGCGTTGATTGGTTTCATTATCCTAGTTTTTGCTGTTTTCACTGCCGGTGTAGGTGGTCAATTAAACCAAGTCCAATTTGCAAATAGCGTATTTATCGCAGCTATAGTTGGAGCTTTTACATTGGTTGGCGTAATCGTATATCAGATCCGTGGTGGCAATGAAAGATAGATAACTCTATCTATAATTCAAATGCATCTTACGTAGTCATTGATCTTGGGAGGTGCAATCTTTGATTCTGGTGTCGTGTATAGAAACTGATGCAAATGTGGTATCCTCATTGACGTTGCACATTTCTCTATAGTGTTTTATTGATATTATAGAAAAATGGTCTGCGTGCGCTAGCAGGCTACTTTTCATTTCATTACGAAGGATGAATCGTTGAATCTTTCCTGCGGCTCTACCCTGGGAATAACTGATCTCATTTCTTAGTGACTTGCCCTGATAACCAACATCTCATTTTATCCTGTGTTAATAGAAGAGCCATGATCAAAGGTTCTGTTGGAAAGGTTTTCTTTAGCCTTTATTGCCAAAGCATATTTCTGACAATCATTTAGCATTTTAAAGAATAGTTTGTTATCTTCTTCAGAATTTAAAGTATCGGTAAATCCTTTCCAAGATTCTATTTCCTTTGTAAGTATCTTTTCTTCTGGGAATAGACTCATTTGTTAAAGCATTACCCGTTTTCTGTTCGCCTCATCCGTGCGATGTATTTGGTTTCAACAGGAGTACTTCTTAGCTGGATACCGCAAGCAAGACAAAAACACACCCTTATGATACAGTAGATTAACATCTTGCAATATTTCTTGCCAACCAAGTAATGTTGTTGCCCTACTTCTATCTTTGAATATATCTTCTCACATATATTACGACCAACCTTGGGAAGCTCAGGTGAAATGTTGCTAGCAATATAAGTAATGGTAATGGATTAGTAGAGGAAGAAGATAGTTAGACAGCCATTTGTCCAGTAAGTATCCGTGTTAAAATCAATATGTTAGCGCCCTTCAATATGGTAGGCACTAAAAATCCCATCGTTACTCAGAATACGTGTGAACCATACACATTTTATTACCCACTTTTATTTTAACGCAACATAAAAAAAGATCTGTGGTAGTCAATTTACCAATGAGTTCAGTAAGTGAAATTATGTCAGAAAAAGAAATTGCTACTGTAGTTGCGGATACAGGAAAAAGTGCTCAGGATGTTGCTCAAATGATGGTAAAGAAAAAAGTGGGCTCTATAATCATCATAGATAAGAGGACTCATCCTATTGGCATCGTTACAGAACGCGATGTAGTCAAACGTGTATGTCTGAAAGACGTTGCAGCAAGTAGAATCAAATTAGAAGAAATTATATCGACTCCACTTATAACAATCATGTCATATGACTCGGTAGATACAGCTTCAAGAATAATGGTAAAGAATAATATTAAACGTCTTGTGGTATTAGAAGAAGATAACAGAATTGTAGGTTTATTAAGTGTAACAGACATTACTAGGCGCTTAGCAAAGATCTTATTGGATGATTATAGCAGATATAGATCATTGCGCTTCGCAGTAGATCTTGCCGGATCTTCTTTATCCCCATCGTAAAATGATGCCAGAATCATGCGCAATTATAAAATAATAGATGAATGAATGCAAATATATGCAATATTACAAAGCGGCATTTCTTGGTCAAGAAAGGTCAAGGAAGGCCCAATTGAAATTGTTTGATTATACGGGGTTTGCAATGCTGACCTATACTATCAAGCAGACTAATGCAGGATTTGAACCTGTAGGTGAGGAAATGCTTATTGGTAAGCTGGTTAGAGGAGATGAAATGATACTTTTGCTTTGCGATAACGAGGGCTATGCAAAAGCACAATCAAAACCTTTGTCTAAACAACAAGGAGAAGAAATTTTAAAAACAATGATTAATGATGGAATTTCAGAATTCAGGGGCATCATTAAGACTGTTTCTTAATGACTACAATTTTAGTACCTATATCCTTACCATCAACTACATCTCTGACATTACTTATATCCGATCGCACTACTCGTGTTGGTATTTTTGAACGCTCTATCACTTTCAATGCAATTATATCCATTAGATCATATGTCCCTGCCATAGAGCTTTCAACTTTGAGGATCTCCATGCACTCTTTCACAGTAATTTCTTTAAATAATTTTGCATTGGCGTTAGTGTTCGGATCTGAATCATATATCCCATCGACATCAGTGGCGTTTACAAAGCTTGATGCCTTTGACGTTTCAGCTATCAATGCGGAGGTAGCATTAGTGCTCTGACCTGGATGTAACCCCCCAGCAATCACTATTTTACTACTTGCTACTGCTATTGCTACTTCTTCGAGGTTTTTTGGCACTTGTGGATATGCTTGATCACCTAACGCTACAATCAACAGTTTTGCATTTAACCTTGAGACTTCAATTCCCATAATATCGAGATTTGCTTCATCAGAGCCGAGGTTCCGTGCAAGGTTAATATAGTGACGCGCAATTTTTCCGCCTCCTGTGATCACTATCGGTTGTACTCTGTTACTAATATCATTCAACATTTCAGCATATTTTTTAATTGAGTCACGGTTTGCGTCTTGACTGAATATGCTACCACTTAACTTGATGACTACTCTCTTTTTTCTTCTTGCGGTGTAATTATTGTTGTCCATAAAGTTCCTTCCAATACAGGGATTCTTCATTATCAAGCACTTTCTTAGTCAATTCCTCTACTGTATTTCTGTTCTCAGCAGTTGTATACACTCTTAACATATCCAAAGAACCAGCTATAGAAGCAATAAGTGGCATTTCAGAAACAGGAGTTTCGTATTCATGTTCTTTTTCAACAAGCAATATTGAACTTATCTCTTCCTTAGTAGGAGTTCTTGGCATAGATGATGCACTCGAAGCGTCAACAAAAATAGTATTTTCTTCTTTGATTTTCGCAATCCCAGATATATGAGATTCTAGGTCGTGCAATGCTTTGACATGCAATTTTTTGTTTAACTTACCATGCGTATGTAAAAACCTTTCGTAGACACATTTTAATAATTTTCGAGACTTGTACTCCAGAGCCAATCTAACTGCACTTTTGTTGCGGTTGCCAAGCAAACATATTTGTTCAAGAGTAGTCTCATCAGTGAGATTTAGGAAGTTATCCAATGTTTTATCAGTCAAATTTAGTTGTTCATCGGCAAGCATTATTGAATGCAATAACATTACCTCTGCTGATCGTACTGTTTTATGAAAATATACTGCCTTATACATTTCATAGCGGGAGATCAGCATAGACTCCAATGAATATAATGCTGATCTATTAATAGCCAGGTGTCCGTCAGTTGCTACTTCAAATGAGCTTATTAACCTATGGTAATCAATTTTGCCATACTCAACCCCTGTAAACAGTCCATCTCTTGGTAAGTAATCCATCATGTCTGCAGACAATCCTCCAGCTATGATTTCGTTGAAGAACTTTATCTCAGACTGGCCAAATGATAATTTGCAAATATCAGATGAATTATAACCATGTTTTCCCAAAACGTCGTTAATCTCACTATGAGATATTATTTGCTTGCCCATATCTTCATGGTTCACATTATGTCTTGCCATCAAAACCTCTTCAAATAAGTGGGAGAAAGGGCCATGGCCTATATCATGTAGAAGTGCCGCCAGACGTAATTGCTGGACTTTGTCTTCGTCATCAAAATATCCTTTGGTAAAAAGTGTTTCTCCTGCGTAACCAGCTACATGCATAGTCCCAATTGAATGTTCAAATCGGGAATGTTGTGCGCTAGGGTATACCAAATGTGCGCCTGCAAGTTGTCTGATCCTCCTTAAGCGTTGAAAAACCAAAGTATCTACAATATCTCTCTCAATTTCGGAAAAACGTATATAGCGATGGATGGGATCGGTTATCTCACCAACAAACCTCATAATAATGCCGACAATAGTTAGTAATAGAAGAAATTAAACTTTGAGAATGAAAACAATTGTGACCAGAATGAGCACAATTCTTGTTATAACTATAACGAACTTAACTGAATTGATTCTGTTAACCTTTGATGTCGAAGGAAGACTAACTAAATTTCAAGCCTCTTTTCACCATATTCATTATTTCATTGTGTACCTGCTCACTAACCTTCTCACCATTGACTGCTTTCCAGTTAAATTGTTTTGCTAGTTTGCGATAGTTTTTATGTACATTCGTCAGTAATTCTTGATCCATTTCAAATGTATCTCGATCCTCTGGTACTCGTTGATAGGATGTATGTGGATTAACTTCAAGTAATATAACAATGTCTTCCTTTGGTAAGCCTCTGTCTAAATTAAGTAGCCATTTAACATCTAAACCATGCGATACGCCGTACACTAAGTTCGATTGATAGTATCGATTCATTATAATTATAGTTCCTTTTTCTATGATACTTTCAATTTCTTTCTTCTTCTCCCAGCGGTTGGCTGATAATAGCATATGCTTCACCTCAACGGTATAATTTCGCTTGCCATCTAAAAAAGCCCTAATTTCTTGTCCAATTTGTGTGGTGTAATCTGGAAAATCCATTATTGTACAAATTCTACCAGAAAGTTTGAGGGCATTTATAAGAAGCCTAGACTGAGTTCCTTTGCCAGCCTTATCTGTACCTTCAATTACTATAATCTTGCCTTTATTCAATACCGCAACTACGAATAAGCAAAAATAAAAATCTGTTGAAAATATGTACGAGAGTCATTTACGAAATATCGTGTTAAACAAATTCTTTCACAGGTCACATGCAAAAAGAATCAGTGAGAACTCTGCAAATTTTAATGCAAGACTGGAATAAAAGGAAGGTCAATCTCAAAACACTTTTAATTTGAAAAAGAGAAAGAACAAAGGGAATAACTGTACAAACTTTTTGGACAGTATGGAGAAAAAATGACCTGAAGGAGATTGTTAACAAAGCCTTCGAATCTGGATTACTGCAGACGCATAAGAAACACTTACTTATCTTAAGTTAAATCATGCCCCTAAAAAAACAGCAGTTTTATAGCCTAATAAATGATTAACAAATTAACTTTCCCGTGTTTCAGGTTTGCGAAAACTATCTAGAAAGTATGCATTATATGCGTCATTATTGTTAACTAACTAATCGACGCGTCTATCTGGTAATCAAATGTGAGATTATATTAACGGACTGAAGCTCAAAGAGGCGCTGAATTTTACTCTAGCACCAGCATTTAGGCTTCTAGTTTATACTTCCTGTTTATATAATTGACTAATTTAATGGTTATAAGGCAAATCAAACGGATCCCCCTTAACAGGTCATCACAGACAGATTCGATACCTTTACGTCAATTACGTGAGCTATCATTTTGATATCCTCTATCAGATCGTGAAGATCTTCCGAAGATCGGTAAATAAAAACAGCAGTCATGCTATTCTATCTGTCCATTGTTGTGGATATTTTCCTTGCATTATCTCTGATTTCGAGGGAAAAGTTGTTGTTACCTGAAATGACTTTCCCATTTCAGAGATTACCTCTATTTCTACTATTCCGCTCAAAGCTGGCATCAGTTTCGTTCGGCAGTCATGATGATAATAGTAATAAAATCAAGGACTGCCATAAAAACTGTGATATTAGCACCAGTATTATAATTTACCACTAATCTAATATAAGATGAAGACACATTTAAAGAGCGGTAATAAGCCCGATCAAAATGGTGTATATCAGGAACAAGAAAGTAAAAGGGATGGAGTATTCATACCTGGTACATAGCGTATGGGATCCCAGAAAGAATATGTCCAGACAACATACAATAAAATACCTAGGTAAGGCATCTCATATAACACTTGCAGATATACCGGAAGAATATAGAAATGATACAAAGATTCTGGCGTTTATCTCGGCATTTAGCTCTTACCAAGAGGATAAAAAAAAATTGCTCGCAAAGATTCAGGAAGAAATATTTACCCTGTTAACTGATTGCAATTTTAGCGGTCTGTTTGATCTTTATGAAAAATATTCAAAAGTGTTCGGTTTAATTGAATTTTACGATAAACTGTTAAAACCTGTAATGTATAAAATTGGAGACTTATGGGAGCAAGAAAAACTAGATGTCGCAACAGAGCATGCGAGCACCAATACTGCAATTGGCTTAGTTAAGGTAATAAATGAGCAAGTAACCACAAAAACTAGAGCAGTAGAAACAGCGTCTCAATACAAAACCGTTATTTGCACCCCGGAAGGTGAGCTACATGGTTTGGCGTGTAATATAATAGAATCACTTCTTTTAAGCAAAGGATTTAAAGTATATAATATCTCGACTTCAATTCCTACAGAATTTATTATAGACTACCTGCGTGATTTGCAACCCGACATTGTCTTTATTTCTATAACTCTTATAGAAAATATTAAACCAGCAGAAAGGCTAATTCGACAAATTCGCTTAAAGTACAACAATGATTTACCCGTAGTAATTGGTGGCTCTGCATTCAATAATACACACCATCAACTCTTCAGCAGGAGTGAAGCGTTACTTATGAAAGATGCATCATTTGATGACATCATGAAATTAGTTAGGGTATCTATACACTAAGGTAGGTGCCCACAACAATTTTTTAATTCGCTTTTCATGAATTTTCCTCCAACCAGATGGATAACCCTTTTAGGAGCACAAAGGGGAACTAAAAAAATTAAAAGCGTGAATAAGTATCATTTCTAGATATTTCTACAAAAATAATTTGCTTATTGGATACATATGTGCCTTAATTACATCCACATTGTTTGGTTTCACATTTTCTATAGCCAAACAACCTCTTGAAAATGTTGACCCACTATTGCTTTCTGCAATAGTCTATCCAATCTCTTTTGCTGCATTAGTTCCAATTACAAGGGCCTCATTTAAAATAGAGAATAAAAGAGATTTTTTAGACATTCTTATTATATCGATTTTAGGTGCAGTAATAGCTCCAATACTTTTGTTCCACGGCTTGGAACAGACAGAAGCTTCGGAAGCAGTTATTCTTACCAATGCTCAAATAATATTCACCATACTTATATCTTCTCTATTCTTTGGGGAAAAACCTAATGGCATTATTGGATACGGTGGTGTAGTAATTGTCTTTGTAGGTCTGTTTGTTGCAACCACTGAACTTGACATCTCAAAATCATTCTTGCTATACGAACCAGGTAAAATAATGATAATCGGAGCAATGTTAGCCTGGGCAGTAGACAATAACATAAGCAGACGTCTTACAATGAGATCAACTATTAGGCCTGCAAAAATAGCAATGCTAAAGTTTCTAATAGGCAGTATTATCATTTTTGGAATTACTACAATAATGATCGAGAAATCATCTCCCCTATCGTCCCCTTCACGAGTAGGAATCTTAGATTCATTATCGCTCATCGAACCGTCAGAATGGCTAATAATAATTGGGGTGTCTGTATTTGGATTTGCTGGAGTACTTTCACTACTATTAGAATCTCTTAAAAGGATCGGGACAGTACGGACAATGATGATCTTTTCGCTAACGCCAATTTTTGGTGTTGTGGCTGCTAGCATTGTTCATACTGAATCAATAAGTATTCTAGAAGCAATAGCTACGGGTATAATTATAATTGGAATCATCATGGTTACTAAGTCGGGCTCAATAACAGATTAACCGAATGTAGCTTCAGATCTGCTTGTATAGTCGCTTCTTTATAGCTATCTATATTTTTGCAACCACCAAACTACGAATTATACTTGAAATAACCTTTAATAAAAAACAAAAAACAAAACCAAAAGGAAAACAGATCAATATAGAATAGGAAAAAATTTGATTTTGCGGTTCTGATTTCTCGTGTCGTAGTCCTAGTTACAGATATTGGTCTATTTTTCTTTCCAAATCGCGCCGCAATGTGGGGGGCAATTCTCACTCATATTGGCAAAAGTCTGGATTTCAGATCTTGTTCACTAACTATCTCAATTGCTGTTAGTTTAAACTCCTTCCGCAGTTTCTTAAATGACAATCAGAGAGGCTTAAAATCGACAACGCTTTTTATATCTAATAAGTCCATTTCATTTGCCATCTTTTTGGCTTCGCCAGTTTCAGAATCCTGATTGATACATTTATCATAAAATTGGCAGTAAGGGCATTTGCTTCTCTTAGCCTCGTTTATTAATCTCGGTAACATAGAAACATTATTTTCCTCTAACGCCTTTAAAAAAAGGTTTTTCCTTCTCACCATTTCATTCTTCAATATTTCTCTTGCTATGTCTTCTCGAGGTAAGAAGACCTCCCAACTTTCGATTCCTACATCTTTGGCCTGAAACGGTCTAAAGAAATAATCTCCTTGCAAATCGCTTTTGATCCATTTAAGTTCTTTGGTATTATATGTTATTGAAATAATCCCTTTCTCTACACTTGTCATAACTAGATAATACAATAGCTGCCTCAAGTAAGACCTAAATGCATCATCGTAGAAGTCTAACCGTTTGCCATTAACTGTGTCTTTTAGTTCTACTATTGCGTCTTTATTATCACTCATAATGTCTGGATGAGCTACTATTCCATCCATTTCTACATCCGCTTGTGCCACCCCCATATTAGCAAGCTGAGTGATTACAAATTCACTAGATTCTCCTCTCACGAAATGGTGTACTGATTCATTCGAAAGAGAATCACTTTCAGGAAACTTTCGAGAGTAATATTGCTTTCTTAGACAAGTTGTCGGGATAATGTCTGAAACATGTACAGTACCATCTAATCTCCTTCTACCTTCATATCTTGCTTTCAGATTTTTCTGGAGCAGATCTGTAAATGCTTGACTTTTCCTTATTATTATCGCCATTTTTATTATCACTCGACTTACCGGGCTGGCTCTAACTCTGCCACATAGTTAACAGATAGATCTTTGATTCTTATAATTATTTCTGGTGTGATTTCAACAACTTGACTATCTTAATAAAAGGAACGATTGTTACTTTCATGAACGTCTGTTTGTATCCTCCTGTGGAAATAGCCACGCTACTCTTCGTGTCTTCTAGCCAAGTCATATTTCTAGCAACCACTTTGGCACATTATTCTTCGACCACTTGACTACACTACACATATCGATATCAAAAGAAAATGATCGAACATATTCTTATATGCATTAGGGGTCGAATTGATAGTAGTCCCATATTCAGAAAACTTGATTTGTTGTTGTTTCTTGTTCTATTTTGTATTGTATGATAAACCTAACTAATAATCCTGATATACCATCAGACAGAGCAATTATGCTTAGAGAAGGAGATAATGTGTACATAGTTTGAGCAATACAACTACAACTGATTCTCAAGAAGCAGAAATCGCAGCAGTCGGGAACGTAATCAAACATCAAATGAGCCTGCAGCGAGAATAGGTACAGATGATGGAGCATCATTTGGACCTATGCTTTGAATGGAACTATAGGAGAAGCTGAAGAAGGAGGATAAACCCCACCCTTTACTTTTTGCTAAACTCCACTTCCTTCGTACTGCCTATTCCAGTGCTATCCCAAAGAGTTTCTACTTGTAAACAATTCTTAATACTAACAACAATATGTTTGACATACCTCATTAAATCATCTGTCTTTCATTTAATAATTAATAATATGAGAATGTCATCAAGATTCTCAAGCATCAAAACCAAACTGATCCTGATATGGATATTTGGTTTTGCATTTGTGTTGCCACTAAACTTTAATTCCATGAATGTAAATGCTCAAACCACACCATCGTTACCAACTTCTCCTAATCCTACACTCTCGTCTAGTGGGAATGGTACTATAGAAATCACTTCACTGGAGGATGGTCAGGAAGTTCCTGCGGGCGAACTGACAATAGAAGGAGTTTCTTCTGATGACGCTGAAAGTAATTGTCAGGTATATGCAGATGCAAATGATATAACTCCGATGCAAAATGTTACAGCCGCTGGTGCTAATGGAGGAGACGATGACTATTCTCATTGGAGCTACACTTACACAGATGATTATCAGCTGATTAAAGAAGGAGCAAATGAACTGACTGCAAAGTTATCATGCTTTGATGGCAATAATTCTACTCCCATGTCAGAATGGCACAGCATAAATGTTACAGGTGTGACCGGTCCACCAACTACAATGGATGAAGGAACAACAGATGAAACAATAGAAGATGAAGGAACCACTTCAGCTGAAGAAGAAGCAACAGACACAGACGAAGAAGAAAATGAAGGACTAGGCGACATCATGCCAGGGGTACCTCCTGTTGGTTGATCCATAAAACTTTATTTGTACTCGACCGATTTTGCTGAATACTTACTTTCGTTTTATACTCTCGTTAAGTATTGGTGCATTAGCTGAATAGCTGTAGATCCTTCGCCTACTCCTGCAGCGATTCTCTTGATACAACCATGACGTACGTCTCCTGCAGCAAATATACCTGGAATACTAGTCTCCAGTAAAAAGGGTTGACGATCTACTGACCAACCCTGTGGACGAAGTTCATTTTGAACCAAGTCTAGGCCAGTCAGAATAAAGCCATGCGCATCTCGTTGTATTGTTTTATCAAGCCATTCTGTATGTGGTTCAGCACCGATGTAAATGAATAGTCCTGCATGTAATGCAACCAATACAACTGCTACAACTCAATAGTTCAAAAGAAAGGATATTAGATTATATTAGACGGAAGGAACATTCACCCTTAAATGGGCACTCCAAAATATACAAATGACCTGCTATGTACATGCCCATAACTAAACAGCCAAATAAGAAAAACTAAAATATAGTAAAACTATATCCCCTCCTTATCTATAGCGAATGTATCAAAAGTAGGGTAGGCGTAGGTGTCACGTATTTATGAACCAAATAACTAGCAATAGCAGGCAGTAATTCTAAAGCTAAAGCCCAAACTACATCTATGATAACGATACATAGTAAAAATATTCTAACTTAAATAAGTGTACTTTTTAGATAATATACTATGGTTCCTTTCTATCCCTTATTTCGTGCTGATACATTAGACTAACTAGAGTTTCAATGATATTTCGTCATATTAGCTATAGCACTGACTTTCTCATTTCAGATATACTTCACTTTCAAACCGTAACCTTACCACTTCTATATGCTAAAGAAGTATTAGATAAAAATGGTAACGGATCACTTTCATTGCAGGAAGCATCCAAAGACTTGGTTTTTGAAAGTCTGATTGGAGGAAATATCAGTGTGATTCTAACTCGGAGTCTCCCAAATGGTACTGTACTCTTGAATCCGGAATACAACCGCAACAATGACACTTTCATAAGTCTAGAAACCGAACTAAAACCCGCTTTGGAGCAAAATGAAAAATCATTTTTCTCGGCATCAAAGCCAGAATTGTCAGAGGATAAGTGTACTAATCTAGAAGGTTGTAGCGCTTATGAGAAATCATTTTTAGCATTTGACCTAAACCTTAGAGTTATTGCCAAAGTGCCGCCAAGTACAGGCATCCTAATATTGAATGGAGAAAATGACACACAAACTCCAGTACAACAGGCACTACTCTTGCAGCAAAGATTAACGGAAGTGAAACATCCAGATCATTATCTAGTTAC
>JBPCNB010000320.1:0-6332 GCA_051001675.1 Nitrososphaeraceae archaeon
GACATCTCATCATTCCAGCCTCATTCAGCAAGGAGCAAGAGGATGTAATTTTTCCTCCTCTTCACTAATAAGTCTCGTATCCCATTATCTTCCAGTTAGGCTAGACTCGATCAGAAGTTTAGATAACATTCCTAGGCATGATGATGACAAATATTCCGTTCTTGCTAAATCTCCACCTAATCATTGCAATTAGTAATGCCATTCCATTTTCTGACTATTACTGTCACATGATCCTTCTTGCTCCGATTCTGTAAGGCTTTCATATTGTCGTAAGCTTCAGGTTAGTTTAGATCTGTCCAAGACCCCTAAACGGTTTTTTAAGACCCATGAAGCTTGGCGAGATTTATAAAACTGTACGCCAGACCTCTAATGCAGATGGTTTATGGGTGGTAGAAGAAGAAAAACTATAAAGCCGCAAAGAAAGACTCGAACGACACAAGGGAAGTGTCCAAAATGTACTACTATCGTCAAATTTAACGTCTCAGGTCCAGTAGGAAAAGAGATCTATGAGTGTACCTCCTGTCTTTCAAAATATCCTATCGACGACTTGTGATGAATGCGGTAATACCGTAATTATCCTTTATATATTAAGTAAGGATTCAACCGGAGAGTAGATAGAAGTGAAGGCGCTACAAGTCGTGCTTTTTAAAGCCACAACAAAGATGGCATGTGATGGATTGTTAATGTAGAGCGAGGGCTTGATTTTCAACTTTTCTTTTGCATTAGTATAAGTTAGCAAATAAAATCTGAACTAATCTTTCACAATATAAGTGCAAATTCCACCTAGTCCATAATTCAAGTAATCCCTCTAAAAAGACGGTGTCTTAAGAGTAATAGATAAGGGATAACGAGTATTCAATTAGCCTAAATAACATCCCAACTTGTCACATCCTAACCTCTACTATTACGTTTGATTCAAATTATGCAAATATTGTTAATTATGACAGATTCGATGAAGACCATAGCACCTCTCTGATATGCGTTGTACTATGAAGAGAATTAATGAAATCTATTCTGAGAATCTGTTAAGTACACTGGATGATGAAGACCGTACAACAACCTGTGTTGACTAAGTCTTAGCTAGAATCGAACGAATAAAGTTTTATGTTATGGGCAAACGATGTCTATCGCCATATTTTTAGTTAAAGTGCATATAGTAAGTGCATCTAATCACAGATGAAGATAGTAATAGCAATTTGTGGACTATGACACATCGCATACTACTAGTTTTAGAGGAATAAATCATAGTGTGGCTATGACTGATAATGGCGAGGATTTTGTCAGAATTTAAAAAAAGAACTCGAGAATAGGCTACAGCATGCATCTGAGACCAGGGAGTATAGTTTTTCGCTTGGTCGTTATTCTGGACTGCTTGAGACAATCGAATAAATGTCGCACAGAAGATTTCTCTCTATCCATTCACCCCGGTGAATCATATTTCCTTTTGTATAGGTGAAGGAAAGCTTGCTTGACTCGATAAAGTCATAAAATTGACGCAGAGGCCTTTGGGGAAGAGTTAATCGGCACAATAGAAAGTAGCCCCATAGAGTTTTCTAAGATACGTTAGTTTCATCCCAAAGTCATTAATCTTATTCTAATCAGAATTTGCCTACCCAAGAGAAGTTTAATGCCTTCTCAGCGATTTGTTCGCACATACTCTTTATAAGGACATAACACGCCTATAAAATAGGAAGTTTTCAGTGCCAATGCAACCCATCGTGCCTCCCTTAACGTGTCATTTGTGTCTAAAAGATCAAGATGTCATTACTGACCCAGAGTCAGGGGAGGTAATTTGTAGTAATTGTGGTTTAGTCATTGCTGATAAGAATCAAGATTCAACTAGTCCAGAATGGCGGGCATTCACTACTGAGGAGAAGAATGAAAAGGCTAGAACTGGATCTCCTACCTCTTTGGCCGTTCATGATATGGGGCTATCAACGGTAATAGGAAGAACCAACAGGGATGCTGGCGGCCAGATTTTGGACGTTTCAATGCGGTCCACAATAGAAAGGCTCAGAACATGGGACTCTCGAATACAAGTTCATAGCTCTGAGGATAGGAATCTCAGGCAGGCTTTTCAGCATCTCGACACACTAAAGGATAAACTTGGTCTGTCATATGCAATAGTTGAGAAAACAGCGTACATATATAGAAAAGCCTACGAGAGACAGTTGCCGCGCGGGAAGACCATTGCAGGGGTTCTAACCGCAGCTATGTATATTGCCTGCAGAGACATGGGAGCCCCCAGAACGCTAAAAGAAATAGCTGCAATTAGCAATATAAAGCGTAAGGATATTGCTAGGAATTACAGGATGTTGGTATTTGAACTTGATATCAAAATTCCAATTGTGGACCCCATGAGTTGTATTATAAGGATCGCAAATAGAGTCAATCTTAGCGACAAAACTAAGCGCCAAGCAATTAGGTTCATGAATAATATAAATAAAGATGAGATAGTATTGTCTGCTGGAAAAAATCCAATGGGATTTGCTGCCTCGGTTCTATATCTAGCGAGTATCTCTACGAAAGATGATGATCACATAAGACAAAAAGGGCTCGCTGAGGCTGCGGGAGTTACAGAGGTTACCATAAGAAATATATGCAAGTCTTTAAGAAGACATATGATTCCGGCCCTCGACTAACTTATTTCGGGAATCGGAACAGTATCTAATTCCTTTTACACATTCATATCGTAACCATGTATAATAGAGAAAGAAATCACCTTATTTTTGGGATACGCGGAAATCAATTATCCGATTGATTAGACATTTGCTAATGTGTATACCCTTTCCATGGTTCTGTATATTCGTCTTGTGTGCAAGTTTTTTATAAGTTATTTTCATGCGGTTTCACCAGCTACTTTTTAACTTACCGTATAACAGGAGACCCCAAACACTTCATTTCCAATCTCTTTTTAATGATGGAGGGTTCAGAAAAGTCGTATCTTTAGTGCATCCGCTATCTCATTATTATGGCTATGAGAAGCCATCTAAATGTGATCTTCCTAATTCGACTCACAAGATGTTCTTCTCATAAATACGGCTATGATGGAGCCCTATTATTCGAAGTAGTATTAAGACTATATCTATTGTTGTTTACTTTATTGTAGCTGTAGCCGGTTCTTGGTTGAGGTGGGCTATCATTCTCATGTCCTGGGTGCGATTTGATGTGACTCCAATACTCTGACTTTGTGACTGCTGTTTTACACACTGGACAGTTTCCATAACCACATTTGTGATATCCCACAAAGTTAGGGTGAATTGTCAACTTGCAGGAGTTACATATAGTAGCTTCCATTCGTTTTCCATGTATATTATTATTGGGCATAATTAGGATGTATCGGTAGACGTAGCACTCTTCCTAAAAGTGCTCGTAACCAAAAGATGCATTCTCCCTTAGATAAGCAGATCCAAACCTTGCAATTATATCAAAAGAAGGAATATACACATCTAGATTTTCTTAATCAAATGCCCTGTGGTAACATTTATGGAAATTCGTCAGCCCTAGGTGGGATTTGATCCCACGACCTAAGGTTTACGAAACCTTCGCTCTGCCAGGCTGAGCTACTAGGGCAAAGCGTTTCGCTGGCTTGTTACATGAAATTTTATGGTTCACTATTTAATTCTTCATGTAAGAAGTTAGTGCGGAAATAATTTGGGCATTTTCTAGTGAAAATTAGAAGAATAGCACAGAATTAATACTTCCATATTTGTAATTTCGGGTATGAAGATATCAATTTCAGGTATTAGAGGGGTTTACGGTAATGATGATCTAAGCTTGTACGAGGTCATTAAATTTAGCAGATTGTTTGCGCACTCGCTGATCAAAGCAAGTGGAAAATGTATACTTGCAAGAGACATCAGACCTTCAAGCCCCGTTATTTCCAAGATTGTCACAGCTTCTCTTATGCAAGAGGGAGTTGAAGTTTACGACTTGAATATTGCTCCAACACCGATGGTATTTCGCGAATCAAGAAAATATCAAGCAGGATGCATAGTAACAGCATCTCACAATCCATTGGATTGGAATGGACTAAAGTTCGTTTTAGATGGGAGAGGAATTTTTGAGAGTGAGCTTGAAGCGATGTTAAAGAATAACCCACCAACATACACAGAAGTAACTAATGTGTATGGAAAATCGTTTCAGGCCAATTCAAATTATGTAAACGACGTAGTAAATATAGTCAAGCCATCAGGAAATTTGACCAAACAAATCAATGTAGGTCTCGACCCTGGAGGTGGGGCCACTTGTGGGTATGTCAACATATTGTTCAAAAATCTTGGACACAAATTTCACAGCATCAATGACATTCATGGAGTATCCTCTAGAGGCACAGACCCAACAGTAGATAATTTGTATGATTTGGCAGGATTGGTAGTCGCGAATCAACTCGACTTTGGATTCGCTTTTGACGTAGATGGAGATAGACTAGTCGTCGTTGACAAGTACGGTAAGAAATTAACCCCCGATGTCACACTATTGCTCTGCGTCGCAAGTGCACTCAACTTGGGAATGAAAAAGTTTGTTACGAGCATAGACACTAGTGTAGCTATTGAAAAATTCGCGAAGGCTTATGGCTCTGCCTCAGTCAAGTTTGATTGTTCTAAGGTGGGTGAATCTAACGTTGTTAACAAAATGTTAAAAGTTGAAGCTGATGCAGGTGGTGAGGGAAGCAGCGCTGGATTTATTATGCCAAAATTTAACATGTGTAGGGATGGATTTTTAGCCAGTGCCATAATCTCCTCACTCGATATTAAAATAATAGAAGAATGCATACAATTTGCCTCGCAGTACTCACAAATAAGAACAAAAATAGCCTTGTCTTCTGATCTCCATTCTGAAGTTATAGAAAAATTAACTGATATTTTAAGGGGTGAGTCATCACAGACTCTGACGATAGATGGTATTAAAGCCATAATAGATGATGATTCGTGGGTTCTAATTAGAGGTTCAAATACAGAACACGCTATTCGCATTTCAGTCGAATCAAAGGCAGCTACCCTGCAGACGCTTTATGATAGAATAAGTAACAAGGTCCGATCAGTTTTATGACAAGGTTAAATGAAAAGGAAATCGTAAACCTCTTTGTCAGCAAACTTACGAATCATAGTCGAATCAAAACTAAAGACGAAATTACTCATATTGGACACAATTACTCAGAAATTCGATTTGGGAATGACGACGTATCAGTTATCCCTTTTAAAAAAAAACTAAAGAGGAAGTTCAAACTCATTTTGAAATGTGATATGCTTGTTGAGAGCACGGATGCACCTCCCGCAATGAAACCATGGCAAATAGCAAGAAAGAGTATCGTATCCTGTGTGAGTGATTTCTCAGCAAAAGGCATTAAGCCATCTTATCTATCGTTAATTTCGATAGGGATCCCTCCAAGATATTCAAAAAACGACATCCTAGAACTAGTAAGGGGTTTCAAAATCTCATCGAAAGAGTTTGGCGTAATTTTTGTAGGTGGGGACACCAATGAAACGAATGAATTAATCATAGATTGTAGTATGGTAGGGTTTTCTGAGAATGATAATATTCCCTCTAGAAGTGGCGCAGCACCAGGTGACTTAATAGTCGTTTCGGGTGAATTTGGATACTCTGCTTCAGGATTGAAGATTTTGACGGGGGCGAGGGCCGGGGGGTATTTTAAGAATAAGGCCATTTCTTCGGTGGTAACGCCAAAACCTCAACAAAAGTTTGGAACATCTTTAGCAAAGTATTTTTCCTCATCTATCGATTCAAGCGATGGTCTAGCAGTATCACTTTACGAATTAGCAATACAGAGCGGTGTCAACTTTATTATAGACAAGGTACCCTCTGCTAAAGGAGTCGAACGGTTTACAAAAGACAATGAATTCTTGGATTCCAGGGAATTGATTTTCCACGGAGGAGAAGAATATCATATAGTAGCAACAGTTCCATCAAAAAATATGAAACGGATAAAGTATATAGCAGAAAAGCTTCGGCTATCAATGTTTGTAATAGGCAAGGTGACCAAAGGAAATGGCAAGGTATTCACTACAAGTGTGGAGAAATTGAAGAAAAAATATGTACTCCTTGATAACAGAGGTTTTCTTCATTTAACCAACAAAGAAGAAGACAACCGTTAGGAGCTGTCAAAGTTAATATGTAGCCCCTAACAAACGAGTTTCTGGTCTTCAATGTCAAATATAGAGGATGTTACGCAGTACAAATGGGGAGTCGCTCACATATTTAGTAGTTACAATAATACTTTGGTTCATATCACAGATATCAGTGGCGCCGAAACAGTCTCATTTAGCTCGGGGGGAAGACACGTGACAGCCGACAGATATGAATCCTCACCC
>JBPCNB010000321.1:0-1988 GCA_051001675.1 Nitrososphaeraceae archaeon
AGATTCTGGAACTAGATCTAAATGTTAGGGTTTGTTATATTTCTGCAGGAGAAATGAACATAGAAGCATTAAGGGAACAATATAAGAGTTTGAGTATGGGATGCTTTATCAAAAAGCCAGTTGAAATAGGGAATTTTGTTAGAAGAGTAAAGACAGAATTAGAATAACTAGAAATCCAAGACTCATAATTGTGGTTTATCGTAATGATGTCTTTGCAGGGCACGTAATTTAGGGATTTTATACAAGTTTCAACTATTTGCAACTCATGAGGGTTTAAGGTTTACTTCCTTTTCTTACTTCTCTAACAGCTCGTCATAAATCAAGTTTAATTTGTTTAGACCCAGGGTGTGCTGAACCTAATTTCGATCGATATCAAATAAAATATAATCGCAGATTAGTAAAGCAGTTCAGAACTGAAGGTAATGGCAGTTTGCTTGCAAGTATATAGTATTGGCAACAAAAAGTTGAAAAGACCGGAAACTAGATAGTATTACCAACAGTCTATTGAAGAAGATAGAAGCAATTGTTCGAGCTGAACTAATGGGCAACGTGAAGGAGCGTCTCAGAGAACTGGGGGTTGCAGGTATGACAGTTTCGACAGTTTCCGGATGGAGTAAGCAACGAGAACTTCACTTGCAATGGAGAGGCATGCCTGTATCGTACGACCTTATACCAAAAATAAAATTCGAAATTGTTGCTTCGGATTCACAAGTAGAGGATATCATTCAGGCTATTATAGAGACTGCCAGAACGGGTGAACATGGAGACGGTATAGTTTCCATATCTAATATAGAGCGAGCAATTAATATTTACCATCTAGGAAGGACGTAAGACGTTATTATGATATCAGCATGAACAAAATCTGTCCCATATGTTTCTCAAAAAACCTGATTGACCATTTGATAAATCCCGCTCCTCTGGACATGTACTGAATCTAATAGTAGAGACGAGGCTTTTGCCTTTTAAAGAGAGCCTGATAAACAGCTTACGTTCGTGTTTAGATTATGGTCTGTCAACCAACAAAGAACAAACGTTATTGCTCCTTTTGCATAGTTACAAACGATAATACCAGGCAATTATGACCAAAATTATGAGTATCATAAGCATCGATGCATTCAATACCGGTAGAGTTTCGAGAAAATAATCTATTGATAAAGCTGCAAAAGCAGATATGAGTAAGAGTAGTAACCACAGGGTTATTTTGTAAGGTTTGCTATCATCATATCTGTAATCCAATATCTGTTTAAATGAGTTGGACTCTGATGATTTAACTGTGGTGATGGTTCTTCTGGGAGTTTTAGTTGAGCTTTCTCTCAGATACTCTAAGTCTATGCTAATAGTCTACATGTTCTTCACATGGAGCATATTTGTTATTTCTGTCGTGATATAGCCTTGACTTTGATATACCATACCTTGATCTTCGCCATTCGATCTAAATGTATCTTTTACATCAACGTGCTCATTTTTGTGTTTCTCCACGATTGATTTTTGGTAGTATTGCATTTTCACTCTTGGCATTATCCTGTAATATACTATCTTAGAGAGTAAGTTTGCGTTAAGTATTCCAGTTAAAAAAGAAAGAGTGCTAAAAGGAAATGCTAGCAGTAATAACGGCAATAATAAAGGGAAAGGATTGGGTTTATGAAGTTCGTGAGTATTTCCTAGGGGAGGTGGCGTAAAACCTAAAATGAGATATTTTAATTCTCCATTCCATATGTCTGACGATTTGGATGGCCCAGTAAAGTTAGGACAAGGGAACCTCAACTATTATATTACATTAAACTTTGAATAGTATTTTTTACATCATTTTCGCTGTATATTGAGCTAAATGCATCCACAATTTATTTAACCCCGCTATGCAAGAGCTGAAGCGTTTGCTGTGTTATTGCTTGCTGCAGACTGTCCTTCTTGTCCTACATTATTCCCAGCGGTCGGAATATCTATAAACGGAGTGACTCCTTGACCTCCAGCTCCTCCTCCTGTCACCA
>JBPCNB010000322.1:0-2200 GCA_051001675.1 Nitrososphaeraceae archaeon
GTTAGACGATGATAGATCACCGTCATGTATCATTTTCGTTTCGCTCATATTGTTAATACTATATATTACAACTGGTAGTATATTAATATTTAGTGCACTAATGAATAGTATACTAAATATTTTAATAGTATCGGTAATAAGCGTGAACGTCACTTTAGTTAATTGTATTGTTATAGTGATATGATATACAAACACCGTTATTGGTACAATCTGAAAGACCCAGGAGGTACTTGAATTCTGCGCTAATCACAATATCTTATGTAAACTTTCATACATACAGAAGGTAAACGAGGCTTACGAGGGGGTCCTGAATAGCGTCGTTCGATACCGGTCCGTCATCGACATAAATTCATTCAAATAGACACAGCGGGGGGATAATGAACCAACGACAGCTCAGTCGCTGGCTCTATTCTTTTCTTAATTTAACAGTAAATTCCATATAATAGTGGAGCTTGTGAGGACAAGCCAATATTCCTATACCGATGCCTTGCAACATAGTCCTAACGGTATATAGTAAGTTTGTAGAGTTAAAAATAATGAAGCGTAGCTATGACTTTAAGAGGATCATATCCCTCTTCGGACAATGCAGTGAGTATATTATGCCTTATTTTTCTCCGCCGAAATCCATGAGTTATCCTTAAGAATAGCCCATTTTCTAAAAGTGTCATTATGCCTTTTAATGATATTGACAGGCGTGTATATATTATTTCTATATGAATTAAGGGAGATGATATCAAAGAGCCTTACATATTTTGGAAATTATCTGTTGACACGAGGCTGAAGGTTCTATGTATACACACAGATATACGTCGCCTCTTTTTGTTAATGGAGTGATAGCTAGTTTTAACAACTCTAATTCAAGCACGTTAAAATGAAGCTTATCATTTTCCTTATTATCATGAACCATATCCGCCCTGGCTGTTAGTAACTCAGCTTTCCATTTTTCTAAACCAGAAGCCAATAAATAAGAATAGAAAAAAGTCGGCTTAATATAGCAAGAATTCCCAACTACTTTCCTCGTATTTTCTCTGCACTTTCCTACAAGTAATTTTCCATTACTATCAACAACACCTGTAAAGCTAATTTTTTTATCAGCATTCACCACAGAGACACAAATTTCCTGTAGGAAATCGTATTCTTGTTCCCTTTCTTTCTCTTGCCGTATCAATACAGACAACACTGAAAAGGTACTATTTATCAAAAGACTAACAATGCACTCAAATTTAGCTTAATCGATATTCATAAAGGCTTTTGATCATAAACATTCTTTATAAGAATTCACACTTCTTCCTAGACTTTCATGTAGAATAAGGTATACTTGGAAAACCCCCTCTAGCAACCCATTGAATCGAGGAGAAGGTGTTGGACTAGTAGTTTGACATCTGAAAAAAGATTAGATAATGCTGAGAAAATATGTCGTCACTTCCCTGATATCTGACGCAATAAACAGCTCCGGGTTCGCTCGCAGGAGAAGGTATTCATTTAAGAAATACCGTAGGGACATATTCAATGGGTATCAGGTCAGGGACATATATTCATATATACTTCAATTTACGATCCGCAAAATATGCTAGGTGATAGGGATGTAAGGAAAATGATTGAAAAAACACTTGATAAGATTTATACCAACACAGAACAAATTTCGAGTAAGAACGATCCAGACATAATCCATGTTCTTGAAGCATCCCGCTGTACCCGATTATCATATTATGAACGCAAAGATCCTGTAAATACTCAAGGTAGTATCGCAAAAATCTCTATTTTATTAAAGGACGGGATAAGACGTTCATTTAGTAATATCGATGGTGAATATAAAGTCGATAACTTAACTCTCCAAGCCACCGCAGACACAATCATAGATGACCAGTTCGTTGCAAGATTTGAACTCGTGACTAAGCTTCCCGATGTTCCTCATCCACGAGATCTATTATATCTTAATGCATGTCTTTTTGTATTCAACAAGAATGACGGCGTGCTAATTTATATGACTCCTGATGGGCAATCATTGGAGTTTTTCGTGACAAAAAATAACAGAATGTTTGAAGATGTTGTCAGAAGAGCAAGAATTCTAAGTACACTACTTAAGGAATGCAAAGTCCCAATAATCGAACCGAGCGATCTCTGTCTGAGCTGCAAATATTATGAAAGATGTTATTACAGAGAGAGAAAAATTTCCAATTTCTCGCTAGAAAGTTTATTT
>JBPCNB010000323.1:0-4878 GCA_051001675.1 Nitrososphaeraceae archaeon
TAGAGTTCCGCTACGCATTTTAGCATTCTAGATCCCTATTTGGATATAAGGTGAGTAAAAGGAAAAGTTCTATTATCATCCGTATTGGCTTTAAGTCGTGGGTTTTTTGTATCCGCACGAATTAACGTAATAGTGGTTGTAGTAGTCGAATAAACTATTGATTATAATATTTCTTTAAGGAAACTAATCGCAACTTAGGTTTTTATCTATCTAATATCATAAAGTATAGCTTGTAGCATTATTATCCATCGAATATAATAGTTATTTCATGCCACTAAACAAATCTTGGCATGATTACAATGAATCATTAATTGAACGTGGACGTATACTAATGGATATAGGTTTTCTGAGATCGTGGAATAAAGAGATTATGAGTATGAATAAAGGTAAGGTTGGAGCTCCATTTGAATACTCACATACGTATATCCAGTTTTTGGCATTTCTTAAGATCGGTTTTAAGGTCGCTTATAGAACTGTCCAAGGCATCATAAGAGGACTATCTGACTATATGAGGATTGAAGAAATGCATTTTACACAGATCAGGAGAAGAATTCAGGAGATTAAACCATCTGTCAGAAATCTAGATCTTGATGGTGATTATGATGGTAAGCCAATAACACTGATAATTGATGCATCTGGTCTTACTATAACAAAGAAAGGAGATTACATAGAACATAAATGGATAAGGAAGAGAAAAGAATTTGTCAAGCTGCATATTGCAGTCGATGCTAAATCAGAGAAGATCATATCATTCAGAGTAACTAAAGGTAATGTTCACGATTCCAAAAAGTTAGATCCTATGATAAGAGAGGTAGCTGAAAAATATGATATTGACAAGGTGTACGGGGATAAGGCTCATGATAATAGAAGGAGTTTTAACTTGTTGGATGATTTGAATATAGAACCAGCTATTACTATCAGAAGTAATGCATCTACCAGATCCAAGGGATGTCCGTTAAGACGAGATGAAGTCTTGCTAACCAAGAAACTAGGATATGATGGATGGAAACAGCTAAAAGATGCTGGAAGAAGATGGATTGCAGAGATAGTATTCTCTTCAATCAAAAGAGTATTGGGTGAAGATTTATCATCTAAGAAATTCAAAGCACAGAAAGTAGAAGCAGGACTGAAAGTAATGCTTTACAATAAATTCATGAGCTTGTAGACTGAAAAGATCTAAAACTATCACGGTATGAGATCTGTTGAATGAATTAAGCTACAGTCTACATAAAGTAGACTCGTTATATTAATTCGTGAGGTGTTAATTATTAATACATTTGAGGGAGTAGAGTTGGGCTGACTAATTAACTTTAATATGATGAGCTATCATGACAACTATAGGTATGGGTGCAACGACAGTTAGTCAAGTTATGCGGACAAAACTTGAAACCGTGAATCAATCTAGTACGGCACAGGAAGCCGCGAAAAGGATGAGGGACAAGAAAGTAAGCTCACTTGTGGTCATAGACAAAGAGGAAGCACCTATTGGAATAGTTACTGAACGGGACCTTGTCAGACAAGTCTGCTCAAAGGACATTAGTAGCAATAATATAATAATTTATCACATTATGTCCTCTCCTATAGTTACGATTGATGTCAACGCTTCGATCGAGGAGGCGGCGGAAAAAATGATCCAGAAGAAAGTGCGTCATTTGCTGATTGTAGATGAAAACAGACTAAATGGAATAATTACCCCAAGTGATTTTACTACTTATCTTAGAGAAAACTTGAATATGGATGATGTGAATGCAAGGATATTACAATCTTTAAAAGAAGACAAGGAAGGCCACTAACAAAAAATTACAGTTCTGTATTATTCAGGCTATAATATGTATATAGCTACACCTCGTCGGACAATGAACTCAAGAATTAATGTTATAGCTGTATCCGTTATATCATTATAATTATCGGCATATGACAAATACTGTCTTTATGATGAAGAATTTATAGAGGCATAGATGGAGACTCTCCCTCCCCTGATAAGGCTGTATTATATTAATATAACTAGTGACAGCTATCTGATTGATATTTATATGGTAGACAGAAAATTGTCTTCCTCTGAGAACGAGGAAAGTAGTGATGTCGGTGTCCTCTCAACTAATGTTAACGAATACTCTAGCACAAATTCAGACTCTGAAAACTCAGCGTCATCCATTTCTCCTGCGGTTGTTGACATTGAAATTCAAGATATCGAAGGTGTTGGACCTACTACAGCTAGGAAGCTCAAAGAAGCAGGTATTGTTTCTGTAATGGACCTAGCTGTAACAAGTGCTGATGAATTAGCTGTCGATATCAATTCTTCAAAAGATACTGCAGCGACATTTATAATGGCAGCTCAGCGACTATTGAGAGAATCTAACATACTTGAAAAGGAATTTGTAACTGCTGAATCTGCTCTTGAGAAAAGAAAATCATTGATGAGATGTTCTACTGGTTCTCGTGCATTAGATGAACTTTTGCTTGGGGGAATAGAAACACAAGCTGTTACTGAATTTTATGGCGAGTTTGGCTCAGGGAAATCACAAATATGCCATACACTAGCTGCAATAGCACCTCAACCTAAGGAAGCAGGCGGGCTTAATGGAGGCGTTATCTACATAGATACCGAGGGAACGTTTAGGCCTGAAAGACTCAATCAAATAGCAAGAGCAAGAGAACTTGAACCCTCTCATGTACTCAAGAACGTAGCAGTATGCAAAGTTTACAATAGTTCGCATTTGGAACTTATAATCAAAGATCTTGGTAAATATGTCAATGACTTTAATGCAAAGTTAGTAATTATAGATAGCATTATCTCTTTACATAGAGCAGAATTTGCTGGTAGAGGTACACTTGCAGATAGACAACAGAGACTTAATGGTCTATTGCACAAAGTTATTAGACTAGCTGAAATATTCAATATAGCTGTTGTCATAACGAATCAAGTACAATCTTCTCCTGATACATTCTTTGGAGATCCCACAAAAGCAGCTGGTGGAAATATCATAGGTCATGCTTCAACTTATAGAATATATCTTAGAAAGTCGGGTGAAAATAGGACAGCAAAGATGATAGATTCGCCATATCATCCATATTCTGATGCCAAATTTACTCTGAATGAAAAGGGAACAGATGATTTAGAGGATGAGTTATCTTCTCCGAAGAAGAGGAGTATGAGTAACAAAAAAACTGAAGAACAGGAATAATATGATTTAGTACAATAATCAGTTCTGTCTTCCTTATTTTTTACTTATGTGACTAGACTAAATAATAACAAATGGCGGCCCGAGTTTACGTTTAGATCAGACAATACAATTTGGGACTTTAAGAATCTAAGTGTAATAGAAATATGCCCTCCCAGCGTTTAGACGGCGGCGGCTTTTATAGCCAGGATAGGAATAAAGTCAGCCTACTCCTGCAGGGGGCATTGAATATCCTGATTCGCTGTGCTCCAATCTGTGATCCGAATCTAATGTCCGAGCCTATCAAAAGTTTTGCTGCACATAAAGCAAATATACTGTTTTGATGGTTTAGCTGATGCTGCTCTGTCTCCAGAAGAGGATAACGTGCTACCCATTATATATGACGGTCGTATGTTCCTTAAATTATTTTTACAGTAAGCCCTTTCTTGTAACTTTCCCCTCCTCATTGCTTGGACAATTACGTCCAGAGAATATAGGGGGCGTACAGCTTGCTTGGAGCTAATCTTCCTCTTCACCATTGTCCTCTTCCCCATCAACTACATTTTCCTGTTCATCTTCTTCCTGCACTTCTACAATAGGATCTTGTCCCACTTGTTCACCTTCCTGTGGTGATATTGTTTCCTCTATTGGTGGTGAAAGAGTGGAAGCACCAGCATCTCCTGGGACTATTCTAAATATTTTCCCTTGTCCTAGTGAAACTACATACAGGTAGCCATCAGGTCCCACCTCCAAATCGCTAATTCCGGCAAAGCCCTCTCCAAATACTATGTCTTCCGCGCCTGTCTCTCTTATCTCTGCTATCTTATCTTCCAGTTCTCCTATCAGGACAAGCGCTGTCCTATCTTCATTTAGGTCAAAATGGTAGATGTTGCCAGTAACTATACTGCCGACAAAGATGTCATTTTGATATTGTTGTCCTAGTCTGTCAGAATGCAAAAATATGAGTGCAGTAGGACCTAGAGTTTGCCGCCATTCAAATTCAGGATCGCTGTATGTTCCTCTCCCATCGAAATCTACGAGATCGCTGGGATTATAGTCTTGATTATTATTATTGGAAGTAGATGTAGAGATTCCTTGTACTAGTGCCCATCCACTATTGAATCCTGGTTCAACCAAGTTAATTTCATCACCTTCTCCCGGTCCATTTTCAGTATCCCACAAATTTCCAGTCACAGGATCAAAATTAATACCAAAGCTATTTCTTATGCCATACGCATAATAGAGGTTTAAAGGAGGATCCTCTCCTATAATGTCACCATTAGGTATTGGATTACCATCTTGGGTAATTCTTAGAATTCCACTTCTTCCATCAGATTCTACTCCCTCAGGAAAATTCTGAGTTAACGTTTCAGATTCTGCACTTTGATAAGTCCCGTCAACATCTCCTATTGGAATATACAAATTGTTATCAGGACCAATGACTAATGCCCCACCATTATGACGAGGGCCTGGAGTAGCAGGTAAATCTAGCAATAGTTTAGGATTCACTAATTTGTCGTTTACTAATTCATATCTATAGAGTCGATTACCTATAGGATCATTTCCTTCAGTAATGTCTTCCCTATCTACAGATTCAGTTTCAGTATAGTACAGAAAAACATACGTATGACCAGGAATGCTCTTTGATATTGCAATCCCACACATACATCTTTCTTGTGATGCTCCTACATTGACATCTAGTATTGGTTCTGGAAGC
>JBPCNB010000324.1:0-5646 GCA_051001675.1 Nitrososphaeraceae archaeon
TCACTTCCAGGAGTAACAGTTAGTTGTCGTTGGTCAATACCTAGAGAACCATATTTTATAATTCCTGTGTTTTCGTCAGGACGGTCAACGTCCACATTTCCTTTGATCAAAAACTGAGATACATAAGGGCCTTTCATATCTCCCATTGTTTCTCCTCTAAAAACAGTATTGGGTGTCACAGGAACAGGCCAGCTAGGCTGAGAATATCTTGTAGATGATAGATCAGCTACTGCAGTAGCAATCAATTGGTCGTTATTAAAATCTCTAAAGTTCACATCTCTACATAATGCCATCCAATAAAGCTCAGCCATCTCTCCTGCGGCTCTAGGTCCATCTATACGCGGAGCAGGTGGAACAAGCCCAGGGTCTACTGCATAACTGTCTAAACCTTCTAATTCATAAGCTATACCTGATAACGGATTAGTTAGCTTTTGTGGGTCCTGCACCCTACCAGAACCTAATGGTGGGCTGGCGGAACCCAAAGGTATATCTTCAAAGTCTCCTGGATCTCCTGTTTCTGTTGCTTCAATTAGCTTTCTATAGGCTCTGTTTATTACTTCACCAGCTTCAACATCATTTTCAGGGTGATGAGGTAAAGACTTGGAATAATTCCCTATAAAATTCCTGTTTCCTTGAGCATCATAATAATCGTCTTCTTCTCCGTTGTTATTATGCTGAGGTAGCGTACTAGGATAGTCACTATCTCTGGCATCGTTTCGTATATCTCTTCCTTTTGACCGGCTACTGCGATGGACCATATCAAGAGACACTCCTATAGCTTTCAATCGTTTCTCTGTTGGTTATAGTTAAATATTGTATTGCTTGTTTCATATTGATCCTACTAGAATGTAGAACATTAAGGCTAGTTATATCGGGCTATGAGGAATATCCAGAGCCGATTATAATTAATCCGGAATAGTTGTTGGAAAAAATGATGTTTATGGATAGACAATTCAGGCAATTAGAAACATTGAAGAAGCATTAATAAAACTAGACGCTAGTTTAAATGATGTCGTTCGTACTTCGTCTATTCTACTGAAGCGAGCTCAGCATTCGTTTATAGCAAACTACGGCAGAATTTGCATCACTCAAATATGCTATTGAATTATTAAAACTCAAATAGATCAACACTAGGGATCCGGGCGCTTAATAGAATCGCACAAACAGTGGAATAATACAGACAATCCCGATTTTCGTTTTCTTTTATTCTATTAATGTTAATCTTTATCTCTCTAAGTAACTATTGTGAATAGTTTTTGATATTGTTATACGAATTCTTGTAAATTAGGATTGTGAATCATCAATGCCACAGTTTACGATTATCGATGCCCCTTCAATCTTGAGGTGTTCAAGTTTTTCTTTCAGTATTTCAGCATTTAATGCCCTCGATTACTAGAGCGTATAGAAAGTATAGATAATGAGCTAGCCATTCATCAGGATAAGCAGAATTGAGTTCCTTTATGACTTCATTTACATCGATTTCTAATATTTCCTTTCCTTTTTGACCCATTTGTATCAGGTTATGGATTTTATTCAATAAATGAGTTTTATGAAAATAATGTGTTTTTATTCAATGTTGTTCTATCGTCATAAATATGACGAATAAAAAAGAGGCTTCGATGACGACATCACCTATACAGCCAGGTAAGCGCGCCCCAGATTTTCTCTTAAAACAACACCAGACCAGACGGTATCTTTAAGCCAATTCCGAGATCATCCCACTATACTGTCAAAACAAGAAGAAAGAAGAGGGTCGTTACTATTGTATAGGTTGTAACTCTATCAGACCTTTTTGTAGGCTAGGGCCCTCAGAACCCGTCAAGCAGCATGTCACCATAATATAGAACCGCTAGCATCTCAATCATAGACTTAGTCCTGAATATCAACAAACTGCCAAAACAATACTTTTATTAATATAATGAATTACACTACCGTGGCTATCTATATGTATCATTTAGAAACCCGATCATTCTGGGTCCCATTAGTTACCCTTAGTCCGGAAAGGATAGAGGATAATATGCATATTGTATCCATTGGTACAAGAAATGCTAACCATCATTTAATGCGCTTTGGTAAGAAAATGTTGCAATAATTCTACGGGAAAATCCATAGCGCAAACTCCTTTGATAAAAAATTATAGTCGCAACATATGCCAAGCGTGAAAGTGAATAGACCTAAAAAATGCGAAGGAGAATGTGAATAATCTGAGTTCAACTGTGAAAATAATAATCCGTCAAATCATATTGTCAAAAATAAATACCCATAGAACAGGAAGGCAACTATGGGTTACCTTCTTCTTACAGGTTTACCACGTGAGTCAGTTAAGAGATAAGATTTGCTAAGATATGTAGGATAGCACCGGTTTCAGACAGTTCATCTTCATTTAGATAAACTATACCTAAGAAACTTTATTATCAAAGGTATCTGCATCGGAGGAAGAGAAGTAGGAAGAAGATCTGGTAGACGTTTGGCTTTCACTACGATATGTTCTTTCTACAAAATAACTGAATATAGCAATTATTCCAGCAACGATTGCTAAGTAAGGACCAAATCCAATTATTATTAATCGATTTACTATAATGTCAGCTTTTCCTTTCCATTCTTCACCTATTATACCACCTGATAAATCTGCATCGCGGCTGAACTCGGTCTTAAACGATTGAATTGAATATATCCATCCTATCGATGCAGCAATAACTAAGATTCCAGCTATAATTGATATCTTTGGCTGCCACAGGCGTCTGATAATTGTTGTTTTTGTTGTTCTCTTTTGTTGGTTTAATTTAATAACAACAACTACTGCTGCAATCATAACTGCAATTGAGATTGGATAAATAATCATACTAAAAATAAATGCAAAGGAACTAATTGCATATACTGATGTTAAATCCGATAAAACAGGGTCTTCCTTCTGATAATTAGTTATCGCTTTCAGAATTTCAAGAGGAAAATAGGTCTGTTGCCCAAAAAAGTTGGTTATTAGCCAAGGAATAAAAAGAGAGGTAAGAACCAAACTAAGAGCAACGGAAAGGAGTATCATAGGATAGTTAGTTAATGACATTAACATCATCTTTCGTAATCCAAAATAATACTGCTAGTCCAGCGTGAGTTATAGTTTTATAGTCTAATTCTAGTGGATCAGAATAGCCTTTAGAATTGGAACTAATATCTACATCACCTATCGACAAATATTCCTAAAAGCTCCTGTAATATAAATAACTCATTCTCTTCTGTGTAGTGTAGTGAATTAAAATAGATTTCAGAATTCGTTCTTCTTCTATGAACTTCTGCTAAATCCACTTAACGTCTATGCGCTTCAAAATAACTGAATAATCCATACCATAGCACACGGATTTATGGTAAAAATAGATGGGAAGAGTTAGAGCATCGTTTGCTTCCTCTATGTTTATCCTAGTGGCTTTATGTAGTGCTATTTTCACTGCTATTGGTCTCCTGTCTCCCATTCATTCTCTAGATCATCATTTTCATCCTGACCTAAAGCAAATGGACTGTCTACATTGAATACATAGGGTGGAAAGTCTGGCAAATTATCATTTGGATCCCATACGGTGACTACTTTACCATATGTCTTTTTCAATGTATCTAATAGTGCTCCTGCTTCTACTCCTTCAGGTAAACTTACAAACTCTGGTTCACCTCTTTCAGGTGTTAGTTCTACAGCATGGTTGTGCCAGCTTTGTTTGTCTCTATCAGGTATACTTTCGTATTGCTGGTCTGTTATGATAAACTCTACTTGTACTAGTTGTGCATCTTTATCGTCGCCTTCATAAAGTTGACAAACTGCAACAATTCTTTTGTCAAGCTTACAGAAGTGGTCTATCTCTGCATTTAGATGTTCGCTGTCATGTCTGATAACTGTAGCGTGGATATCATAACCATCAGTAGGACTATTGTCATCGTTGTCGTCATTTTCTGCAAGTGAGGATTGAAATGATGTTGTCCCTCCGATTAGTACAGCAGCAACCGCGGCTACCATAGCACCAAGAAGTATTTTTCTTTTATGGATGGCAGAGTTACTTTTAGAAGTAATTTTAGTTTCGTCTGAATCCGTCATTGTCACTAACGTTATAATAAGATATTTAATCAAATTCCCAAATTACACCCAAATTACACCCTAATTACACCCAAATTACAATTCTAGCCCTGATAGGTGATGGATGTAAATGGATATGAATTTGAGCTACTATACACGGTGACCCAACTTTTTTGATATGACAATAAAAATTGCTAACATGCCCAATATTGGTGCTGCAATTAAAGTAGATAAACCAGATAATGGGAATTCAGGAGTTACTAATATTGGAAAATCAATATCTTCTTCGGTACCATTAATGCTTGAAAATCTTAAAGCGTATGAGCCTTGTTCATTAAAGGTGTACTTTTGCTGTGCATCAGATTGATTTTTTCTGATTGTTTCACCTAATAAAAATACACTTGCAGATGTTGTATTTTGATTATTATCTGTTGGCTGCTGCTGTCTTGCTTCCCTAAACAGCATTACATAATAGGATGCATTCTGAATCTCTTGTCCTGATTTAGCATCTAAGAATTTGATGTCGAATATATTTTCTCTACCGATGTCATTCGTGGTCCAATTCACAATGATTTTGAATGTGCCACCACTACTTGTGCCTTGTAATGGTATTGTAATTGGTTTTATGTCTGAGATAGTTTTTGTTTTATTTACTGATATATCTATTCGACTACTACTGTTTGTGTTATTATTCTGTGCAAAAGAGGCTTGCATTGACATAGACGGCGATAATACCAGGAGTAGCGTTATTATAAACAGAATTGCTATATATGAAGTACAATCTGATGGAGTATTCAATAAGAATTAAACCCTTAACTAGCCTTAAATTCTTTTGGTGTATGCACTGTTGTTCACGGAATAAGTTGAGGTAATTGCTGCTTCACATGTCTCTTAATTGATAATGTGAAGGAAGTGGATATTAATATCATCACAAATAGCAATTAAAAAATACTGTTTCTAATACTTCTACTAGTCATTTTATTGTTTTACCACCACATCTTATCAGGTTGTGCGAGAGAACAGGATCCCTTCCTTAAAAATGGCAGAAAAACGTCAGTTTATTGAACTAATAAATAAACTCAGAGACATTTCTAATAACGAATATGTGATTTGGAATGAAGCCTCCGTAGTTTAGAAAAAGAACCTGAAGTGAGCTGCATTTACAAACGTTTTTGTTAGATTCCATTTATGGCCTTCACAAGATATACACAATGCAAGAAATTGAGAAAGCCTAGATATCTCCAACCTTTGAGCGACAATCTCAAGTATTTAGGTAGAATAGGAAATGAATTTCACACAAAGAATATTTATTTAGCTATAGAAAGGGACAAGCAATATGATCCTAACACACCAAATGCATATACAAAAAATGTATGGGTATAGACCCTGCCTATGGTAGTTCTGCATTTGATATCGTAATAACACAGTTTGTAGATGGTCAGGTCCAAATACTATTTGCAGATGAATACAAAAGACCAGACTTTAATGAAAAGTTAGAAAAGGTATAGGATTTGCTTGTGAAATACACAGTACAAAAAAATACGAATATAGGGTGCCAATCCTTCCTTCATAAAATGGCTAAAGATGCAGTG
>JBPCNB010000325.1:0-9159 GCA_051001675.1 Nitrososphaeraceae archaeon
GAATCTCAATTCCTTTTATGTAGTTTCGCTTGCCCTCGATAACAAAGGATCCCTTGGGAACAAATTGTCCTGTGGGGGCACCCTTTTTTCTTTGCGCAGGTGTTACCCAGTATGCGTCGCCACCAAATCATCCGTCTTTCCAAGCCCTGCTGAAAGATACCGTTGCCTGAGCAACCTCTAGCAGGCTTTCATCAAGGTTATCTGTAGAACTAGCGTTTTTAATGACAAAGAAAGGGGAACCATGTATTTCCGCATGAAATACTAGATCTTGATCTTCCAGATGTTTTCGAATAATCACAGAGTTAGAAGAAGCATCTCTACCTCCAATTACTAGCAAGCCGTCGCTTGTGTTGAACCATCGATAACGCTCGTACCATTCCTTGTTTCCGACATGCTGGAGGGTACCACTTTTAGCCTCAATTGAATTTGCCTGTTTTTTGAGCTTGTTTATCTGGTCTTCTAACCGGGCTTTGGATTGTTCAATTGACGATAGCCCCCTCTCCATGTCTTTTGCCCGCTCGAATAGCATTGAGGACATTCTAGCTGGATTTTGTTGTAACTCCACGTTTTCGCCGGCTACCTCCAGATATTTGATACCTTTCTCACTGAAAACGTTCACGGACTTTTCCTCTATCAATTGTCTGAGTGCGCTAGGGGCTAGAATGTCTGGGCTTTCGTATGGCATCGACATTAGCTCCTTTGCAACCTTTCTTATGGCATGGGCTTTTGAAACTACCTCCTCCTTAGCCTTATCTTGCTCCGCAATGTCGTGTAGTAAACCAGCCACCTTATTCTCTATGTGGGTGGTCTTTAACTTCTGTCCCAGGTTTATTATCTGATAGCTTAGCACTTGATCTACACCTTCCATATACTCAGAAACCTTTCTCGTAGGAGCATTAGTCGAGTTCTTCGTTACTATAGGGAGTGCTTCTGCAGGATTTCCATTTTCGTCCATGATAACTAGTGGATGATGGCTTCCGGCTGTATGTACTTCCTCAATTAAGGATTTGGTATTCGTATAAATTCGTTTGATTTCGTCAGCCGTCAAATTCCGTACGGTTTGCGCCTTAAGGTTGGATCTATGAACGATTTCCTCGACAAATTTCCTTGGAAGAGAAGTGATTCTCCCTACCCATTTGACAACTGGAAGGTCCGATGATTCAATGTGAGCTTTAGTAAAGTCGTCCAAAGTTGCGCTGGTTACATCGAATCCCCTACTTGGAGGAAATTTATAAACCATTCCAACCCTTAACGTTCTGTGTTTTACCTCCATGGACTTTAGAATTGCTAAAATAATCATGTTTTCGTTGCAGAGTATTATGTTGCCATCTGAAAACAATTCTACAGCTAATATTCTTAGGCCAATGGTTGGATGCCTGAAATGGAAGATTGCAATACGTTCACTACCTGGTTGATCGACTGCTACTATTTTTGATCTTTCCAATTGTGGTCTGATTACTTCTGCAAGATCGTTCTGTTCCACTGGCCTAAACTTTAGTTTTGTAATCCAAATGCCTTTTGATGAAATCATGAGCAGGATATCAGGTTCATTTGTATGATGAAATTTGAAGAGAAAGGAGTTTTTCGTTACAGGAGTGATATTGCTGATATAGTATCCTCGAAGAATCTTGGATTTAATCTCATTAATCAGAAAACTCAGCTCAACACCTGAAAGCTCCATAGGACATGAAAATGTCGTCAGTAATATTAACCACAACGCTCAGATTCTACATGACCGCAAGAAATTAAACAGGGTGCATTAAACAGAAAACTATCTAATTGGAACAGCTCGATAGAGTTTTTTACACCAGGGCAGTTTTGGGTTTAATTGCTGGAGTAATTGTTGGCTTGGCCGTAGGGCCAGGTACCGACCAACCTACAGTCATAGGAATCGCTTTGATTATTGCAATAGTATTCTACATAATTTCATACGCAGCAGCCAAAAAAGTAACAGCCAACATCTCCAGAAAAGAGCGACGAAAGGTGGCAACTAGCGGGATATTTCCGTTTATCTTTTTGTTACTTATGTTTATGATCATTACGTTTACTATTTTACACCAGAATGTTGCAAGTTAAATATATCGGAAGCTGATTTACATTTATTGTTTTGGGAATATCGCACACCTGGCATTCCGGATGAACTTTTTGAAACTAATCAGGAGGTTCCTATAACTAAAGAAGAGATACGAGCTATTGCGGTCAGTAAATTGAGATTGAAGGAAGGCTTCGCCGCCATAGATATAGGATGTGGAAGCGGTAGCATAACCGTTGAGATTTGTCTCCAAACAAGGAGTGATAAGATTTATGCTATTGATTTTAATGAAAAGGCCATTGATCTGACTAAAAAAAACCTTAACAAATTTGGAGTCAAGGCAAGCACTATAATGGGCAGAGCAGAAGATGTATTGCCAACCCTCCCCAAAGTTCAAGCAATCATGATTGGTGGCTCTTGGGGAAACATTCATCAAATTCTAAATTTGGCAACAGACAAGCTTGCCAACGGTGGAAGAATAGTAATTGACACGATCCTGATCGAAACGATATATAAAACTCATGACGCACTTAAAAATTCTGGATTGTGCGGTATTGATATAACCCAAGCGACCATTTCCAAAGGCCGTCAAGTAACTACAGGTACAATGATGGTGGCGAGGAATCCTGTCACTATACTATCTGCAACAAAACCCTAATGCAAAGATCTAATGACTTATCATACTCTGATTTAAATAGTCGCAATATTGAGTTATCCAAATGGAGGTTGTTTGCGTCGGGTGTGGTCCAGGCGATCCTGATCTTCTAACGGTAAAAGCAGCAAGTGTATTAAAAAATGCCGATATAATTTTTGCCCCGACTGCTCGTGAGGGCAAGCCAAGCATAGCTTTATCGATAGTTCAGAAATATTTGAATTCATCCGTTGAAACTATGGATTTGATTTTTCCCATGGTTAAGGACACGGAGCAAACAAAACAGTATTGGAAAAAGAACGCTGATAAGATAGCTGGTGCAGCAAAAATGGGCAAAAAGGTAGTTTATCTAACAGTCGGTGACCCGTCACTATACAGTACCTGGATATATATCCAAAGAGAGATTAGCTCAAGATATCCTGAAATTCACATTAAAATTGTTCCTGGCATACCATCTATCTTCGCTTTCGCAGCCGAGGCCAAGATTAGCCTTGTAGAAGGAGACGAAACACTGGGTATAATACCCGCATGTTATGACCTTGAGAAGGTAAGACGTACTGCAGCGTCTTGTGATACACTGGTATTCCTTAAAGATGGCAGATATTTTAGCAGCGTCGTAGATATGCTTGGTGACGTAGGATTCTCGGATGAGTCGGTTATAACAATTGCTCAAGATGTTTCGGTAGGACAAGAAGTATTGAAGCGAAATAAATTAAAGGAATTACGTCAGAGCAGAGAGACAACGGAGAAATACTTTTCACTAATGATAGCAAAAAGAAAAGATGCCAGATAATAATACAGTCTATTTCGTAGGTTGCGGTCCCGGTGACCCGGGTCTTATCACGCTTAAAGCAATGAATTTAATGCAACTAGCCGACGTTATTGTATATTCAGGCTCTCTCATCAACCCCAGGATTCTAGAATATGCAAAAAAGGGAGTTAGACTGTATGATGCTTCACTTATTAGTAGGGAAGAAATAAGCAAAATATTATCCGAGTCGACAAAGGGTGGCAAGCTCTCGATTCGTTTGCATGATGGAGACCCGAGTATTTTCAGTACAATAAGGGAACAAATTGATAGGTTGGAAGGTGACGGCCTCCAATGCAAGGTGGTTCCGGGAATCACCTCCCTGCTCGCCGCGGCTGCCGAGATGAATCTGGAGCTAACATTACCCGGAATTACTCAGACCTTGATCGTAACCAGAGCAGAATTAAGAACACCTGTACCGAATAGAGAAAAAATCTCTGAGCTTTCAAAACATGGCGGCACTCTAGTTTTTTATCTTAGCGTCCATCTAATAGAAAACATCGTAAAAGAGCTCCTCGAGGGCGAGGCTTACACTAAAGACACCCCTGCAGCAATAGTGTATAGAGCAGGTTGGGAGGATCAAAAAATAATTAAGGGAACATTGGATAATATTGTGAAGAAAGTAAAGGATGCCAAGGTAATTAAAACCGCGCTAATTATAGTAGGAGAGGTCTTAGCACCAAGAAAATATCAATTTTCTAAAGTCTATGACTCTGCTTTTACCCATGGCTTTAGAAAGGCAAGTCAATCTAACGGTTCATTCTAGGTTGGCTCCGCATTATACTAATTTCCCATTGTAGGAATAAGGAGGAAAACCTTCATGAGTCCAGACGAGATCGAAAAATCCACACGCTTAATTAATGCTTAGAATATTTCTTCGTCCTTTCTCATACCGGTAAGACCTGTCCTTATGGAACTAGCGCAATCCAGGCATACACTCGTGGAGATTGGGAAATTTTGATACACGATCCGCTTACGGGTCTAAGGGCAGAACAAGGCTAGGTAGAGGTTCTGGCATGACAAATGAAACGGGGAATCCATGGCTGCTTATCTATTTGTTTGAAGTTCTGTAAAAGATTTATCTAAATGTGCAGGCAAGTGAAATTTTCAAATCACTGGGTAATCAATGTCGTCGCTACCACAGGCTGTGCCCAAATCCTTTAAAACTTGTTAATAACAGTTCGAAGCCCACGATAATGTTCTGTAGCTGCTAATGCTTCTTCGATATTGGATAAGGAATAGCGATGACTTATTACTGCTGAAAGATCTATTCGATTCTCGGAAACCAACCTGATTGCATGCTTAATGGAATCTGGTGTGGCACTGAAATTACCGATTAGTGAGATTTGGTTGTAATGGAGCCAGTTTGCATCCAAGCTGAAGGATGTGCCTTTCGGCATGCCGGCGAATAAATTAATATCTGAATTCTTGCTGGCTATTCTTGTCGCCAGAGTCAAAGCACTTGGGTTGCTCGCGGCTACTATAACCAAGTTAGCCCCTTCATGCTCAGTAAGGCTAGAGATATCGTTTGCGGTTGATTCCAAATTGTCATCGTCTGCAAAAAGAACAGCGTCAGCACCCATGGACCTGGCTGTTTTCATACGTGATTCCACTTTTCCTATTACAATAATCTTAGCCCCTATCAGTTTGAAGAGCTGTAGATGAATTAGTCCTATAGGACCGTCACCTATTATACAAATGGACCGGGCTTCCTTCCGTTTAAGCATGTCCAAGCGTGATAGCCCGTTAATACAACACGAAAGTGGTTCAAGGAGCGACACCTCTTCGTCTCTCATCTCATTGGGAACAGGGATAATACCTCCGACCTGCAGGGTCGTATTAGGTATTTGGATGTATTCTGCGAAACCACCATTGATACTGGATCCAATTTCTCTCAAACTGTTACAGAGATTAAACTGATTCCTAGAACAATAAATGCAGTGCAAACAAGGAATAAGTGGGGAAATAGCTACTCGAGTGCCCGCAGTTACCGTTTCACCATCTGCCAATTTTAGATCCTCAGTGGTTTCAGCGCATATTTCATGACCCAGTATAATCGGAGGTGTAACTTTCTCATGTCCGTTCCTAAAAACTCTGACATCATATCCACATACCGCACACGCTTTGACACGCAGAAGTAAGGGATTTTCGTTCGCATTCTTTTCGCGAAGTCTTACTTGTCGACTAGCAATTTTGTTAGGTCCTAAAAAAACAGCTGCATTCATGTTTTTTTGGTAAGTAGATGATAGCACTTGGATACTATTAGATGGTTAAAGATGGCTAATAATAAGAATCATACGTGCATTTTGCAACCCTATTGATTGCTTGGACATCGCCTGATATTCGAGCCTCTATGCTAACGGCTGAATGTAGTCAAGGAAAAGACTTGGTCTACTAATCTTTCACAATATTGTGATCCCCCATTACATCAAAGGAATTCTATAGAGCTCCTTCTGCTGTATCGCTTCCCAGGCTCCTGGAGCTGATGTATTTTCTTGGGCTTGTTTCTCATCCACAATTTGGCTGACGATTATTTCTTGTGGTCTACCAGGGGGCCAAGCCAATGCCACGTACTCGCCGATATTGCCTGCTTCATCAAGCTTGGCCTTAAGTATGCTCTCTTCTTTGAATCCCTTCAATATGAGCTTGGACTTAACGACTTCGAAAATTTCCTTCTGTCCGTGGACTATCACATGAATATTTCCTGAATCCAGATTATCAGTCCTTGAAATATGGCTTCCTATAAATGTGTTGGACTAAGGAAAAAAAATTGTTAGCCAACGAGGCATCTGCTCACTTATCTCCTTGTTAACAAGTTTATCAGTTTATCTTTTCTTCCAGTACCGAATGAAAATAATGGTCAGGGGATCGAAATAGAGACAAATCAATCGTTCACCCTTGCCGAGCCCAAGTACTGAATTTGAATTGGTAGATACAAAGGCTACCCAAAGCAGAGGCTAATGTAAAAGCAGATCCCCCTAAATTTATTTTGTCAAGTACTGCATAGTCGCAAGTTCTCAAAGATAATCTCTATTCTTATCTAAAACGATCACTCCTGAGGGTAAAGCAATCTTTTCAGAAGAATTTTTCTATAAGGAGTACACATGATAGTATTCATTGCTCTATAATCCAGTTGCTATATTCGATTCCGGAGTAGGATCATTGTCTGTTGTTCGGGAGTTAAGAAAAGAAATTCCATGTGAAAATATTCTTTATTTTGCAGATAAAGCTCACTTTCCGTATGGAAATAAATCACACAGTGAGTTGAGGCAGATCATAAGTGATACTATAAATTATCTGCAGCGATACAAACCAAAGCTAATCGTAGTTGCGTCTAACACCCCATCGGTTCAAGTCTTAAATGAAATAAATTCCGCGAGCTCTATTCCCCTTATAGGCGTGAACCCACCTCTAGAGGAGGCTTCTAAGCTGACCAAGAAAAGACATATCGGCATTATGGGAACATCTAATACAATCAGGAGTAAGGAATTTGATATTCAGCTCAGGAGGAGAGTGCCTCAACACATATTTATTTCGAAATTCGATGCCTCGCCGGTAATTAAATTAATAGAAGGAGGTATCCACCTTAATAATGAAAGAAGGACATTTGATACACTTTCTACATTATTGGGAGAAAACGTTGACACAAATATTGATGTGATGGTCCTTGCAAGTACCCATCTCCCTTTTGTAAAGAGCTATTTGGCGTCCTTATTACCTTCAGTAAAGTTTATAGACCCATCAAGAAGCGTAGCGAAGCAGGTTAAGAGGTTTTTGATCTCGAACCGAATGCTAAAAAAAACTGGTACCGGGAAATTGGAGATTCTTGTATCAGATAAAAAACAAGAGTTTGAAAAAATGATTCAGAACATGGGATTCACTCAACCAGTTAAGGAAGTTTTCCTTACTTTTTAGCAATAGGCCTCTCGAGCAAAAATCACAAGGAGTTTAAATAGTGCGATTGAATATTTATTAGGCGCACCTAACGGTTTTTGGAATGACGAGAAGAATAAGAGTCGGCATTGATGTGGGGGGTACATTTACCAAGGCCGTTGCGATAGATATATTTGAAGGCAAAATAATCTCCAGCGTAACTGTTCCCACAACGCACTCATCGAGCCAGGGGGTTTCTGAGGGCATAATGGTGGCTCTATCCAAGCTAATTGATAAATCTAAAATAGAAAATTCTGAAATTGAACTCATTTCGCATAGTACAACTCAAGCCGTGAACGCTTTGCTTGAAGGGGATACAGCAAAGGTTGGAATCATTGGAATGGGTGTGGGGCTGGAAAAAAATAGCGTAATTAAACGCACAAACATCGGCAATATTCCATTAGCTCCCAATAAATATCTTAAAACTTGTTACCAATTTCTGGATACTTCTAAATATATTCCAACTGAGGATATTAAGCATGCGATATCTCGGCTCCGTAATGAGGGAGCAGAGGTGCTGACGGTCAGTGAAGCTTTTGGGGTTGATGATCCGAGCAATGAGCTATTTGTTATTGAACAATCGGAAATACCAACTACGGCAGGACACGAGTTATCAGGAATATATGGTCTGGAAATAAGAACACTAACAGCAGCTATCAACGCAGGGATTCTTCCAACAGCGATCAATACCGCCAAATTTGTAGAATCTGCAGTTAGAGACAAAAAATTAGTCTCGCCCATAATGATTATGAAGGGCGACGGTGGGGTCACTGATATCAGAACCTTTAGAAAAAAGCCTATCTTTACTGTTCTTTCTGGGCCTGCTGCGAGCGTTGCTGGCGCTCTTCTGCATTTACGCATTTTGAACGGGATTTTTATTGAAGTCGGGGGTACGTCAACGAACATTTGCATCATAAAAGATGGCAAACCAGAAATGCGCTATGTCACTATAATGCAGCACCCCACTTGCATACGTTCTCTTGACGTTCGGGTTGCTGGTGTTGCTGGAGGATCTCTTATCAGATGGTCTGGGAAGAAAATTACAGACATAGGTCCGAGATCGGCTCATATCGCTGGTCTGCAGTATTCATGTTTTGCTGATCCAACCGACTTAGAGGGAGGACAAATAATCACGTTTGCACCTAAAAAAGGGGATCCTTTGGACTACGTTGCAATAGAATCGAGCGGAGGAAAAAGTTTCGCGATTACTAATACCTGCGCGGCTAATTCTCTAGGATTAGTGCCAACGTCAGATTACGCCTATGGAAATCCTGAAGCAGCTCGTTTAGCGATGTCCATTTTGGGCAGGAGAATAGGTTGTTCAGCGGATGAGACCGCCAGAATTATACTGGATAAATCTTCGAAAAAAATCCAAGATTTGGTGGAACCAATGATAAAAGAATACGGGCTAAAGAAGGACCAACTTGTCCTTGTAGGTGGAGGAGGGGGCGCGGCAGTGCTTATACCCTATCTGGCTAAGAAACTTGAATTGCAATACAAGATCCCAGATTACGCTGAAATAATATCTTGTATCGGCGTTGCTGCCGCTTTAATATATGAGGAACGTGAGAAGACGATCGACAGGCCTACTGCAGAGGATATTTCCTCTTTAATGGAGGAAGTAAGAGACGCCGCTGTTGGCCGAGGCGCAGTTCCAGAATCTCTAAGTTTGGAATCTACATATGTCACGGAACGCTCCCTATTAAGAGCCACAGCTTCAGGAAATATCAGTCT
>JBPCNB010000326.1:0-1911 GCA_051001675.1 Nitrososphaeraceae archaeon
ATTTTTTTTCTGTTGACATAGGCAACAAGAGAAATCTTTTAATGATTCCATCCTTCAACAGATCCTGATGAGATTCTTTCTTTATGTCCAAATCCCTACAGAAGCGGGAAATGATATAGTAAAAGACACTAACCTTTTGCGAAATATTGAGGAGTATATAAATAATGTGAAGGCAGAAGCCGCATATTTTGGGCCAAGCAATGGAAGTAGGACCATGTTCTTTGTTGTAAATATGGATTCTGCAGACATGATTCCCCAAATAATTGAACCACTATTTCAAAAATTCAAAGCAAGAGTAGAAATGCATCCTATAATGGTCCTTGATGACCTCAAGAAGGCATTTTCTTAGTATTTACTAGACCAACAAGGAATCACCATGATTGCGACTAGGATCTAATATGGCTACACCATCCAATAATGATATTTGGTTTTATTTTCATCCTTGGTAAAGCAATCAATACAACATAATCTATAGCATTTAGCAGTCTTAACGGTTGATAGGTCAGTTCAACCTCCTCTCCCTTTAGTACACAAGTACTGACGCCCCCTATTCTTCCCATAGATCTAAGGATATGAAGATAACCCTATAGAGAGCCATGCCGTGATAGTTGAAATTAGTTACCTTCCTTCTTCTCTCATTCACAATATCGATATGATAAATCGAAATTCCCACAAAAATATTCTCTGTTCCCAAAACCCGGGAAATTATCCAATGAAGCCCTAATTACACCATATCTGTGGAACACAGATATTGAACAAATACTAAATAATTACTGATATAACAATTATAACAAAGGTAAAATATTGAATTATTAATTTACATTACACTACCTCTCACTAATAGTGTTATTAATTACGAGGGCTTTTCGTTTTTCCTAGCCTGTGATTTGTTTCGACTGTCGATTACCTGGACCTTAATAAGCTTGAAATCCTAATCACATGGTTAAGTTTGTGGTTAAGATTCCTGACTAATCAAAATGTTATAGCGTCAAGGTATCTAAAATGAAGTTATGCATAGTTTACAGCATCGCTAATCTATCATAAAGAATACTCATTTCTTAACGTAATAGCTGAGAAGAGTAGTAATAGACACGCCTAGATATCAGAAATATGTTCAAAATAACTAAATTCAATTTGTGTGTGCTGGGAATGTTCATAGGAATAGGACTGATAAGTGCCCTCCCATTTATGGGCGTGGCATGTAGATGGTGTACTGCTGGAGGTTAATAAACTGTCGCAAAATACGTTTCATTCCAAGAAATTGGTGAGCGTCCTTTAGTTCTGTTAGTGTTTATCTTCTGCTATAATAACTGTTACAGTGCCTGTAATTTTATCAACTTTCCTGATACGTTCTGAAACAAGTTCCTTTAATTCCTCCTCAGTATTTAACTTAACTTTCGCTATTATGTCATACAGTCCTTGTAATATATAGATATCTACAATTTCAGGTATTTCTTTTAATTTATTCGAGAATTCTTCAGTAAACAAAAATTCACTCTTTATAAGGAGAAAAGCAGATGTCATTTGAATAGGACAATTTGAATAGCTGTCTATTTATCCATATCTGATCAATAGTTTCTGCAATATGTGCAATCTATTTTTTAGCAATTACTTTTTGTTTTTGCTAACTAACCGTCTCCGAAATTCAAATATCTCAGTGCATTATTACAATATAGTAATAGAGGATAGAAGTACGTGATAAGTTTCCAAAGGGAGACAAAAGCATGCCACTGATTTACGTCCCAAACACTGCTGTTAGGTCTGAGCACAATGGGCGTAATTCTAGTCATTGATTCCTCTATTATGAATTCTAAATATTCTGTGTTTTATTGAACAAGTAATACCGTTGCAAGAATTCTTAATTATAAGTTGCGTAGTTTTAGAATGTAAGAAGGCTTATGTAATATCAAC
>JBPCNB010000327.1:0-1662 GCA_051001675.1 Nitrososphaeraceae archaeon
TCTTGCTCAGGGGCTACTTTATCTTGGTGTCTGTTTTTTGCGTCTGGCCAGCTAATAAATATAGCCGAACCTGAAAGTTTAGCGTATTCTACTTCTACTGCTCTAGGTGTCGTGTATGTAGAGCCTTTCTCAACGTCCTTCAAAGCATATGAAAATACAGAAGCATAAAGGTCAGCCATCACTTCCACTGAATAATTTAATGGATTGATTGCATCATTAGGGATTTTTTTATTGTCGTTATCTAATTCATGATCTTTCTTGTCATTTTGACTATGGTTATCATCCTTAAGTCTCAGAACTGCTATATCCTTGGATGGATCGGAGATTTCTTCAATCCATTCTACTTTATATCTTATATCGCCATCTCTTTTGACAAATATTTCATTCAGGTTGCTTACGCAATGGTGGCATGTTATGCAATAGTTTTTTTGATTGACTTTTATAAAAAATCCTGTCCCGTAAAACCGATCTTTGCTATCTACTACCCTTACAATATTGCTTCTTATGTCTTGATCGGACTGAGAAAGCATTATGATGAGTTAAAAACCCAAAATGGTCTTGCAATATATATATATAACTAATATAAACTTAACAGAATGATAAACTCCTTCTGCTTTGTCAATCAGACCAATTTGTTCTTATCATTGGAAAAGATTAACTTCCATTTTCCAGATACGCCTATAATACTACATTGATTTAGAGGTATTGTGTTTAGACACATGAAAAAACATATCAAAGGAACTTTGAGATCGGAGGGACGAATATTAACAGTCGTGTTGTTGATAGTAGGAAGCATTTTTTCTCTTTCTTCCATGTCATCATCATTCGTGTTTTTGGTTTCGGATGCACAGACGAACTCCACTTCAGCTTCATCGGCAGCGACACCTTCGCTATCAACAAAACCTGAAGTCACTATAACTTACCCTGATGCTAATCAGACATTACCAACTGGTACTTTAGCAATGTTTGGAACGTCATCCGACAATGCTACTGCCCGTTGCCTTGTTTCATCTCTGTTAAATGATGAAAGACCCTATCAAAATGTGACAGCTACAGGTCCAGCCTCAGGAGATGATTACTCCAAATGGACGTTTACATTTGATCCTTATTACACTCTTGTCAAACCAGGATCAAACGAGATAGTTGCAAAGATCGTGTGCGAACATGACGGCGGTACTAACTCCACTGCATTCAACAAATTGAATGTCACAGGAGCAGAGCCTGAGGAAGTAGGGCAATAATCACAGCATTCAAGTACAACCTATTCTGTCGAAAGCCAATTTTCATATGGGCTCGATCTCAATATGGATTCAGTCGCCCAACTCAATTTTTTTTGTTAATTATCTCTTAAATTTATTAATCAACTGACTATTTGAATTTTTATTTGATACAAACTTACTAGAAAAACTACTCAACATGGTAAGAGCTCTGTTCTGATGTTGTTTATGGTATTGTTCTTGTTCTTTGTCTGATTGTCGGTAAATTCTTAGTTTATTATCCAAGTAATTAATAATATTTGTAAAAGCATACTTAACAACGGTTATCAGAATTGGTTTTTATCAACACGTCTCATGGAGGCACAGCACTCGTATGCCTTGGTGTCATGATGCTTCACCTCTTTTTTTATTCCTCGGATTCTTATTTCGATTTGTTTTATAATAT
>JBPCNB010000328.1:0-2176 GCA_051001675.1 Nitrososphaeraceae archaeon
GGAACAACAGCCTTGCGGTATTGTTAATCAAATATGCATTTAATAAAAGGGCTGAACCTGAATTTGCCATAGAGCCTGATGATCTACTAAAAGATCTGAAAGCATTTGCAGCTGAGATAGGTGTTGACTATAATGCAGATAGGGGTTTACCGAAGAATGCGATATGGTTAACACGCAAGATAAATATGATTGAACAGGACTTGAAAGTAGCAGGACTCATCGTAGATGAAGCAAAAAGCAATGAGCGACTGATACGGATCTTTAAGAACTATAAAGCTTTTGATCAACAACAACAGAAACAAAAGGAGTTAGAGGCATTACATGAAACCGGATATTAATGGAGGGATAAAGCAATTAGGTCTTGAGAATAAGTAGATGGAATGTAAATGGATGAGTTGATTCAACGGATTTGACTTGTTATAGTAACACAACTCTTGAGCCCTGCCCCTTATAACGCAATCGATAAAGGCTGCGAAATAGACGAAGATTGATTATTATCCCTAAACTCACCACATTTATCCAATATTTTCGATTTACCGTCCTTACTGTCCGAAAATGACGTAGCAGCAATTGTCGGATGAGAATGGTTACACTGCAGCAATATCAGATTTACCGAATGTCAGGTTATTACTAGAGAAGCATATAATGAATTTATGATCTCACTAATCCTGGCGTAATTGAAATCTGACCTAAAGTAATGTCTGACGAATACGGATTATGGAATCCTTCCTTGTAACTGGACTATTGTCTCTTGATCTAACCGTTCATTCTGAGATAAATGGCAAATATGTTACCTAACAAGAAATTTTCATAGCAAGACCTTACGCTTTAGTACCAGTTTAATGGCGTTGTCGTTGCAATAGTTACATCAACTTATTACGTATTTTTTCCATCCTTTATCGTATTGTTCTACCATTTTGTCAATTTCATTTACCAAATAATGCTTGGCGCTTACGGATCTAGCCCTTCCGGCAAGAACATCAGCTCCAGATTCTTTCATTTCAGAACGACATAATATGTTGTAATGGAATTTTCTCAAATCCTTGAAAGCAACTACACTATTTGTATGACTTTTAAGTAATGCGTGTGCAACTTTACGTTGTTCATATTCGACCTTTGGCAGTAATCTAAAGCATTCCCATAATTTTGTAGAAATAATAGTAAAATAGCTATGTTTTTGCCCCACGACTCTATTAAGAAGGACAACTGAATATCCATCTTTCATATCCATTACATGCAAATTTTGACAGCCGTAGCCAGATAACTTGTTGCAAATCGATGTAGAATGTGCGTAAGTTATCTCTTCCCCTCTTAATCCAGAATATAATGCAAATTTGATAAGGGTTCCCATTTCACCTGGAACTTCCAACACTAATTTTAAAGTCCTTTCCAGATAATTCTCATCACTTAACCATACCCTGTCATGTATCCTCATTTTTCTATTTAGTTCATAACGCTCAATTATCTCCTGGATTAGTATCTTTAGTTCAGGATTTTGGAACCTTCTATCATAATACTCTCCGAATCTTCGCAGAGCATCACAAATCCAAGCACGTTTGTGTCCAGATTCAGTTCTTATTAACTCTGGATTTGAAAAGAAAATTTCCACATATCTTTCGAAATAATGGACCAAATCTCTTGCATGTTTTTTGTACACATACCGCTTTGAAAGGTCTTCCAGCATATCGGTAGAGTCCACATTCCTATAGAACGTAGGGTTAAATTCGCCTGTTAATGGGTCCTTGATGCCCATCTCTCTGAGTCTTACGATGAGTCTTTCAATCTGTTCATTTTTTTCATGTCTTGGATAATTCCCTCTAATCCAAGCGTGAACAAACTCACTAAAAGTATCAAATCCATTTGTACGAAGTTTATTATTTAGGACTGCCAAGTCATTTTCCTTTAGCCTGACAGTAACGCTTTTCCACAATGAAACAGAAAAGCCTTTGACATATACTTCCTTTTGTCCCTTTTCTAGCATATTCCTTCCCACTCCTTTTTGGTCAACAATGTACGAACACACATCAACAATTGAGGCTTGATTGTCAACAATCTCCCCCACAACTTACCGATTCGACAACAAATTTGTCTACAAAAGGCACGTTTTGAGCACAGAAAAAATGCGAAGTGCGGGATTTGAACCCGCGATCCCGAGCTTGGGAAGCTCGTACCTTAA
>JBPCNB010000329.1:0-3757 GCA_051001675.1 Nitrososphaeraceae archaeon
GTATTGTTTTGCAGTTAGGTTCATTTCCTTGAATGTAACGTACCTGTCTCCGTCAGAAATAGCAATGCTATTGAAAAGGGTCAATGTCTTGTCGTTTGAGATCTTCTTCAAAATATATTCTTGTGAAGGGGGTTGGGCTTCTGAATTATGCACTTTATTTAGGTATAATGCCATGGTATATATACATACTGACCAGTCAGTCATCTAGCATCATCATAACTACGATAGGCCCAGTTCGTATTGAATTCTCTATAATCCTTGAATTTCTTCTGGATTAATATCGGATCGTTTGAAATTATGTCACTCATTGAGTCAACAATCGAAATAGGTTTTGACTGATTTTTGAATGTTATTATCCTCTATGAGAGATTGTAATAAAATTAGGGTCGTGATAATTAAATAACAATTTAAATATGCAAGCAAAAAGCAAATGGTCATGTATTAAGTGTGGAGTAGTAATTCCCTATAATCTACAGTATGGCAAATACTAAGTGTTCAAATTGTGCTGCCTACTATAATGCTGATAGATTATTGGGTGGTTATAGGTCGGATAAAAGGAAGAGATAACACATCCAGAAGGAAGAGGTCCAGCATTTATAATCCATTTAATTGTTCTTTGTGTCAGAATAATCAATATTAAATTAGGGGCTTGTACTTTTTTGATATAAATCTGGAGTTTAGTTAAACAAATGGCAGAAAATAGTGCTATGGATTGGATACTAATTAATCTCAAGTTCAAGGCGTTCAGAAAAGAACTTCTAATAAATTACGATCAAGTGGCAAGTAATAAGAAGAAAACTAAGAAGTGACGATTAACAAGACAGTCAATTAGGGACCCATTCTTAACCATTAATTCATTAGGAATTCTATAGAAGGAAGAATCAATCTCCACGTAATCAAATATCTGGGAATAAAATCTTAACCAATCTGAATTCTCAAGATTAGGTGGGTAAAATGGTCCTGTCCATGAAGAATAACTCCACCCAGAGGAACCTATACGGAATTGCAAACCGACTATGTTGTAATAAGTGGCTCATTATTTCCTTCTCTTGCTTAATGATTCGGCTATTTTGATTCCTCGTATTCTTTCATATTTTACTTCCCTCTGATCTTCTTTAGCAGTCATCTTAATCATCTATGCCTCTGAATTTATTTGCATTGAATACATAATTAAGAGGCATATTATCAAAATAAAACCATGTTTGATAGAATGGCCAACGTCGAACCTGACTCTGAAACAAGAACGAAGGCTATGGACTTAATATTAAGAGAAATATGCATAAAGTACAAGGAGAAGCAAGACCCAAATTTTAGTCAGGAAGAACTTCATGACCTTCTTGAAGGATATCGCACTATCTACCTTGATGAAAATTTTCGGAATTTACTTAGGGGATCTGAACTTGTCGGTATTGACGATAACTTTAATTTAACGCTGACTGATAAGGGAAAACAGTTTTGTAAAGATAATAAATGGTAGATGAATACTGAGTTATACTGAGTTATACTGAGTTATAATTAGACCCCTACCTACTATCACATGGTAGTTTATAATACAGAATTAATACAAAAATGATACGCCTGATCAATTAACGTCGTCGAGATTATGGGAGCAATAAGGCCTATTATAATGGATGCTATAATAGAATCTATTATAAACGTCCTTTTCCGCTTCAGTGACATTCGGTGTTATCTTCTCTTATCTTAGACTCTGATCTCTTCTATCTCGGTCTCTTATTTCATCGTCGGTCAAAGGGTGCAAAAGGTTGCTAATATCTTGAGAGCAGTAATGAACGTGGCATTTTCGACATTGATTCGACGGAGTATTTCTACATCCAAATACCCTGCAGGCTTCGCCTCTTAGCGACATTTCTCTCCAATCCTCGATAGTCCAATCACCTCTAGTCATATCGTCCAAGTGGCGAAATCCATACGCCTATAAGCCTTCAGCGTCTAGGCTCTCTTTCTAAATTCTAATTCTATTCCTCATTTTGCTGTGTGACTAAAAGTAAATGATTCATTATTCATTATTGCATTACATCTATGGATGACATACCATCGGGGACAAATTTTACTTTTATTATCATCAACTCCTCATAAAGCAGTCTGTTATTGTCCGGATATGTGGCACACCAGTAGCATCTCTCACATAAGATAATTTCAGGAGCCGGTTGCAAACGAGAACCATCGGTAGTATACTGTTCCGTGCATATAGTGATTGAACGTGATACAATATCTATCCTATACTATCCTACGCATTAGACATGGAGACGCAATGGCCAAAATGCCTGTTCAGTTCCAAAAACGCCTAACGACATCTGAACTGTCATCGTTATCCCTGACGTAATGCCAAATGTCACTAACTTTGGATGCGCTGCTATTGAATTTGGAATTCTTTTTTGATATTACTTTGGTCATAGATCACTATATGATGCCGTTACTTAAAAGACTGTTCTCATAAAAGATGATATATGTTCACATATCGTCAGATATTACGTCAAAGAAAATATAAAACTCGGTATATCTATCTTGAAAGCGATTTGCTGTATTATTTGCAACATTCAATAGAACTTTTGGATCTTGATAATCGCAATGGGTTTTGTATGTTATTTTTGTTACAATCGAAATATTGTTGTAGTCTAATAAGTAATATCTAACTGTCCTAGTACCCTAAGGCCTCAATTTGGAGAATTCTAGAGTAACTCCACGTTTTGGATCATAATCAAATTTGTAAACCTCGTCATGTGAAATTGGCAAGGATTCTACCTTAGTACCGTTACAAGAAGGACATTGAGTAATCATGTCGCATGTATTGCAGTTATTAAACTGGGATGTGCACCAGAAGCATGATCCACATAGCAAAAAATGTATGTTTTCGACAATTCCTTTTTTTCCGAAGGTTAAACCTGGTTTGACGTTTGGAGAAAGATACTCTTTAGACTTGGTTCGAAATATAGCAGTCTGTATGAGGGACATGATAGCATAGAGGATTCACCTGCTAAATAGCATTGGTAGATGTGTTGTACAACATTGTGGATCGGATGTTGGAAAATCTATATCCACTATATCCTAATAGTTCATTCTGTTAGTTGACTGAAAGCGATAATTTGAGATCAGTCTTTATGACAGCAGTCGATTTCGATTTTTCAATCTAGCATATCTTTAACTAGTACAAGGCGTCATGTTGTCCAACGGCTATATTCTTACTAGGATTAATTTCTATTACAGCATTAGTAGCCGTACTGCTATCATCAGTGATATTTCTCCTGAGGAGCAATGAAGTTGAAGGACAAAATAGTGAAGTCAGGGAAAAGCAAGATATTTTCAAGGTAATTATGACGGTAAATGGTCTCGACCACGAAACCGGAGATGTTATTACATTGGTAACTGTTAATGGTCTTACAAAATCTAAGTTATTTGATGACACTAAGACTTACCTGAGTTCATCTAGCACTGGAAAACCTACAATTATAGAATATACTTCAACGTTTCCAAACATGACCGTAAAAATAGACAGCCAATTCAAAGCATGTGCACTACTTGTCAAAAACTCAGAGTTAATCTGTCATACCGGGAAGAATTCTCCTGCATTCAGACCAGAGATTGTAGACCTGTATATCGAACAAGGTAAGTCCACAAAGAAATTTGCTCAAATCGTTCCCATGGAACAAGAAAAATAAGGATACCGATACTTTGTGGACGAAGATTGAAACCCTTCGGTGGGCCTGTAGTTAGGTATGTAATGTAATTGAGTATATAC
>JBPCNB010000330.1:0-1182 GCA_051001675.1 Nitrososphaeraceae archaeon
TCAGGTGCTAGTAACTCAGGTATTTGACCAAGTATACTGAAGATGAACGTGTAGAGTGGAACAGGGGAATCTCATTTTTCCATAGTTTAGCCTTTTTGGATAGTTTCACTTATAAAGGGAACAGAGATAGTGATTTGCATTGTTGTGGTACTTAAGATATGGCTTCGACAAAAAGAGAAAATAGAATCTTAGTAGTCGATGACGAGCCTGACCTTAACTTGTGCTACCGATTAGCTCTGGAATATGCCGGCTTCAAAGTGGATGCATATGTCGACAGTTCCGAAGCATTAACAAACTTTAGGCGAGGGTTCTATGACTTGATCATCCTGGATATAAAAATGCCAATAATGGATGGCTTTACGTTATATGATGCACTTAAAGAGAAGGACAGCAAAGCTAAGATTTGTTTTCTTACAGCTAGCGAAATGTTTTACGAACGATATAGAAAAAGTAAATACAATTCATTAGAAAAGGATTTGCTTTTACGCAAGCCAATATCAAATGAGCATTTAGTAGAAGAAATAATGGCTTTTATGGCGATGTAAAGACTGACAGAAAAGTAAGCGGAACATACTTCTATCCTCTATTACTGCGGCACGATATTCTATCGTGTTATATGAGAAGCCTAGCTCTTAAAATGACAATAACTGAAGAATTAACTTTTTATTGCTCCTCATGTCGTCCTGATCCCATAACCAAGCCCTTGGCAAATGATCATGTTCCAGGTACAATGAAGGCTCTCGCAGATGTTAAATCGCTCATTTTGTTCGAGACTATATCTGTTTCTTCTCCCTCAGGCCTTAGAAGCAATGATTTGAATAGGAACCAGCGACTTACTTCAAAGCAACTTTATTCAAGAGTTATCCTCATTGGTAAATGCTGGTCTGGTCAGAAAACAAAGTGGCAGATATTCTCTGACATCTTATGGTAGAGTTATACAGATATCTTTGGATATCATGAACAAGGCCTCATTTAACTACCATAAGCTTTTAGCAATCGACACAATAGAAGCATCAAGTATCAGTAATGCTATGTCAGAAGAAGAAAGAAAAAAGATAGTTCAAGTTCTCATACAAAATAGACAAATCAAGGTCATTTTGTTGAATGGAAGTAAAATGCAATCTGATACAACGGAAAACAAAACAAAGGTACAATCCATGCCAGATCTGGTATCATTTGGAT
>JBPCNB010000331.1:0-11174 GCA_051001675.1 Nitrososphaeraceae archaeon
CGAGTGTAGAGATCTTGGTTTCTAAGGGTTTGGCAATATACTGGAGGCTCACTGGCAGGTTTTCTTGTCGGATTACTCTTTGTACTATGTCTCTTAGTTTGTAATCCTCCTCTGTACCTTGTATTAACATCTTGACTATCACCCCTCTTTGGGAGGCTTCCCACACGGAATTTAACATTCCACTATACTCTGCTCGGTAAAATGAATTAGTCGTAGGAAATAGTAACAATATTTCATACGTTGCTGAATCCATAAGTTCCGTAGCGATTTTTTGAATTTCGGAGGGAGTCTGAATGATATCAATGAAATCACCGTTAATTCCTCGTCCTATTTCTCTTATCTTTTCTTTGGCAGGAACAGAATGACTGCAAAGATTGTCAAACAGATATTGCTGAGTGTCTACAAATGGTTTAAGTTCAGTATAGAGGAGTTGCTGTACATTTTGCTTCCCTTCAAAATCACCCTCACCCATCACACAACATAAGTATTTGATTCCATCAATAATCAAGAAATTACCTTTTATTCTATCGCTATGGAAAACCTCATTATGCTTCATATTTAAATTACAATCGCGTACATTCTTAGGGGTAATTTCGGTGACTAGTCTGGGTGATATATCCCTGTTTTTCAACCTGATTATCGCATTCCATATTGGTTCGCAGTCCATGAAATAAGATATTCCCCGGCTATCTAGGCAATAGTCAAGTTTTACACTCGCCTCCGAAATAAGTTCCGCCGACATGTTGATCACTCTATCGGGTTCATAAATAGCCTCAATATCACTAGAACTCTGGTCAATGATATTGTTTGGCACTTTAAATCATAACGCTACATCGGTATTTAAATTTCTAATTTGTCGTAGGTGGTAATTTATATTCTCCTGAAAAGTAATACACGCATTTGATAGCTTGCTCCTCCGAGGAGTTGAAGGATTTAACCAATCCACTACCAGTTTATCTTACCGACACATCAGGTTGGCCTTTTTTCAACTGCGTTATTTCTGAAATCTCAAATCATGGCATCAGCTCAAGCCATAGTGTGACTATACTCTCCTTCCTATTTAATAGGAGTAGGTATAGGTTTTTAGCGATTGTTGTTGATATAACGGACCTAATCTCGGAACATAAGAGCTTAAATATATAATGAATCTCTTTAATGGATTTGTTAAATCTTTGGAAAGAGGGAATAACGATAAAAAGTATAGAATTCTGCTCGTAGATGACGACTCCGACATTGTACTTACGTTCAAAAAGGCCCTAGAAGAATATAGTCAATTTGAAGTCGATACATTTACTGATCCCCTCCAAGCTTTATCTAGATTTAAAGAAAACACGTATGATCTCTTGATAATAGATATCCGACTCCCTAATATGGACGGGTTCGAGTTATATGATAAGATGAAAGAAATAGATAATAAAGTAAAAGTGTGTTTTATGACGGCCTATGATATAAATATAAAGGCATTACGGGCCGTATTCCCGCTTTCGTCAGATCTAGATGGATGTTTTATTCGAAAACCAGTTCATATAATGGATTTTATTACTCGTATAAAATCAGAATTCGGCGCAACATGAAACGGCTTATTTGACACTATTATGACAGTGATTCAATTAACTTTTCTAGCTGTGTAGTAAAGGGATGATCTGGGTATTTTAGTACGGTCAGAAACTCTTTTTTTAGAAATTGAATATCGCAATAGCAGGGGATAGAAGAGATTATTTTCATCCCTATTTGGTGAGATAGCACATTTGCAAGGCTTGTTTCTTCTTGTTTCTGAAGCTCAATTATTCCCTGAGCATTCTTGGAAATAGAATAGGTATGAGGTACACAATAACCTGCAACTCTATTACATAGAAGAAATGAAGGAGTGCCAAATCCTGTAAAAATATTATACACTTCTTCTACAATTTTCTTTGTACCATCCACATCCAGGTCACCCATTTTCAAGGTTAAAAGTAAAATGTCTGCAACTGCCAGCACATTTATCGACCATTGCCTTATGCCGGGACTCGTATCAACTAAAATATAATCAGCATCGTAATCAGAAACTAATTGTTCGCGTAAGAGCATAAACTTCCTAAGAAACTGTTTTCTGTTACCAGTACCCCCACTACCTTCAAGTTTCTGAATCTCTTCTTTTTTGGAACTAGAGAACCCCACCCATAATCTACCTTGTGTAGACAAAGTACGATTGAGGTCACTATCTTTAGCACCTCCCAATGTGGTTACACCAGTTTTTTCAACGATATCTGTAAGGTCTCTCATTACCTCCCCAACATCGGCATTAGAATCAAGATAATTATTTATCCATTTTTGGGGTCTAATTCCAAAATATGACTGTAAGCTCGGGGCGTAAACATCCAAATCTAGTAAGCACACTCTATATCCTTTTCTCACCAGGAGTCCAGCTAAATTGGACGCTATAGTGGTTTTTCCCGTTCCGCCCTTATATGAATGGAAAGCAACGCACTTTGTTCTTTTCATGTACTTTACGTAATTCACCTTAATAATATAAGAAATTATCATTTTGTGATGACGATAATGCCTCAAGAAATTGTTGTTGATGAAGCCAATTGTTTTGCTCAGAATGGATAATAGTATATATCGTTATCATTGAAAACAAAATTATAAATGACCTTTGGAATTATCTCAAATTTCAATTTGGGGGGGCTCGCAAATGCATAGTCAAGAAGCCTTCTACAAATTTTATTTCAGAGTCCCTGGTCAATAACAAGATCGTACGGAACTTGCCGAGTATCATACAGTTGGAAATGTAATCTTGTTGAAAACATAACCAAAGCGATTAGTGACAAGATTGTTTCCAGACAGAAATATGTTATAATTTATTATACTTAACGTTGATTAATCATATCTTTTTTGAATGATTATTTAAGAAATACACAGGATTATCATCTATTATTGGTTTCTGTTCCAATAAACATACCTATAAGTCAGAGCCGCAAGGAGTCGAGAAGCTCATGGATTGGTTTTGCTAACGCATTTAGCCTCTCGCTTGAAACAATCTTTATAGAGTCTCTCACGATATTCCTTGAAATTCCGCCTATTATATTGGCTGCGACTAGCATTCCTATGGCCGGAGGAACGTTGCTGTTGCTAGTGGTTTTCGGAATGAAGAGGAAACTCACTATTTTCAGATCATGGAAATTTCTTCTTCCAGGATCAGCATTTGTTGCCATAGGAATTATTACATGGTATGATTCTGTCAGCAGAATAGGTGCTGCAAAGGAATCCGTACTATTTGGACCCATTGGAACATTGGCTGTGTTGTTTTTGGCACGGTTCTTTCTTCATGAAAGGTTATCTACCTTGCAACTCGTAGGGGTGATTATCGCGATATTTGGTTTTTTCCTTTCAGTAGCGAGTGCAGCGGTGGGATCACCATTATCTTGGTTCAGCTTAGGTGATCTGGAAGTGATATTGTCAGGAATTGCATTTGCAGCAGCGATAATTTATTTGACCAAATTGACAACAATTCATTCGTCTATTGAAGTAGCAGGTGCCTCTTTATTGATTTCAGGGGTTATTTTGGCAACATTTCAATGGATCTACTCTCCGATAGTTCCCTCGGTGAATGATTGGCTATTTTTGTCGCTTTATTCAGTTTTTCCCTTAATAGGAGCTTTACTTTATTCAATTAGCTTAACAAAATTAGGAGCGTCTCTTACTTCGACATTCGAATCGTCTGCTAACTTGATGACTATCGTTTTGCTATTGATGCTCCGAGAATTTGGTTATAGAAGTATTTTTCCAGAAAATATTCCAGTTCTCGTATTGGGGGGCATATTAGGCGTAGTCGGAATCAGCTTAATTCATTTAAATGATGTTACATTATTTCGCAGGGCTTTTATTGAATTTTGTAAACGATCATCACTAAACCAAAGAAAAACTCTCCTCAATTTAGTCGCTTCCCGACAAGGTAACCATTTGACTGTAACTCATAATTTAAGGTAATTAAGGGGTGTGCAGTCTCATCAAGTCATACAGTTTAAAAAATGATAAGAGTGGACCAACAGGCACATGGCATCTAAAGAAATGGTTTCATAACAACCCTGATCCATATTACCTTCACCCTATTTCAATTGACATAAGACGGAGCAATAGTCTAGGATCCTATGAAGGCTTTCTCCACGATGAGAAAGTGGAGATGAAAGAACTAGATAATATTAGTTGGGATAGATCGAAAAGACAACTCGAATTTTCTATCGACTATTCTTATAATAAAAATGGGCGAAACTATTTGGAGTGGTATAGTTTAAAAATCGTCGAAGGGATCATGGTCGGACGTTTCACACCCAGGAGCTATTTTAAATTGAAGCCTTTTTCATACTCAAAATATTCCAATCACATTACAGGATGGAACGAACAATACATTGACAAAGGCAGCATAGTTCCACGTGTTTACGACTTAGTTTTAAACGGAAAAGATCGCGGACTGCATGACGATAAACTATGCCGGGCATTTTTGCGTATTGACCGCGCAAAGAGACACGATTCAAGAAAGTTTATTGGTCGAATGAAAGTTTACGCTGTAGGTTCGGCGAGTTTCTGGAATATTGACGGTGAGGAGCTAGAGTATGATCTAGATATATCATGTTGGGATGGCAGAAGATTAGAGTTTAGCAGAAAGGATCCACGTCCCGGAAAAAATTGGGTACAAAATTTTACGGGGGAAGTGAATCGTCAAACGGTCTCGGGTACATTTTTACACGTACCTAGTAATATGGTCCCTTTAGCCTGGAGAGGATGTAGAGCAGAGATTCTCAGTTATGGTCTAGGAGAAAAACCCTCTACAAGAAGAAAGGAATGGCAGAGCCGTACAAGACTCCAGCTATATCATCTAATGATGTCCGGAAATCCAGTGCCAGTTAGACGAACCGTTGTTGAAACGAATATAGGAAAATATCCAACTAACTGGATAGGGAATAGAGATGATGACGCAAACAGCTGGCCACAAAGATATAAGCTAACGGAAATTCAATGGATACATAATATACCAAATCCTTGCTGTAAAGAAAATTCTATCGCAAGGTACTCTCACGGGTGGATTGCTATTCCAAATGAAATAAACGGAATACGTCCAGCGGTATTAGCGCTTAACGGCCATGGTGGTAGTGCATGGGATGTAGTACAGCCAAATGCCAACCGAGTGGACTTGGACGGCATATATTGGTATGGAGATGCATACGCACGCCGTGGTTATGTAGTGCTTGCAGTCGATATTTCACATCGCGATGATAGTCCACTCTATGGACCAAATAGTCCTCGATATGGTCCAGATTATTGGTCTCCGTGGGGTGATGATCCCTCTCATGGTAATGGTCCACATGCTTCTTTTAGGCCCCATGAACTAGAATCTAGTGATTGGGAGGAAAATGGAGAGAGGGTTTGGGATGCGATGCGGGCTCTTGAATATCTGATATCACTTCCATTTGTTGATTCTAAGAACGTAATAGTGACTGGCCTCTCAATGGGGGGTGAGATTGCAACAATTGTTGGAGCACTCGATCCCCGCGTTTCTGTTGTGGTAGCATCAGGATGGTCTCCTGACACAGGTGTCTTTTATAACACAGGACATAAGTGCAGTAACTGGGTTTACGCCGATAATAGAGAATATTTAGACACATCAGACTTTCATGCACTCATCGCACCTAGATCATTAATCATACAAACGGGTAGAGAGGATCACGTATGGTCTCTTGTCAGGCCTTTTTTTTCTGCTGATAAGGCTGTAGCGAGGAGGTCGCGTGTAGCATATGGAAGAGACAAAAAACAATTCATCCATTATTTACATTATGATGAACACGAGTATCATGTTGGTGACAAAAACTCTTTTGACAATGGTGGCGATTATCAACCTCACGTACAAACACCCATCATGCTAGAACCAGAATATCCAGGGGAGATTGGATGGCAAACAGATATGCATACTTACGATTCCAAAGACACATTGTTTGATTGTATTAAAAAACTAAATAAATCCGAGTCTAAAAAAAGCTATGCGTTTTGAAACAACCTTGCTTTCTGGCTTGGAAAGATCATCGACAACTTACTTTGTATTTCAGGAAATCTTCTGTGTACCAAAAGCATACAGTAACCCATCTCGACCTCCCATAAAGAGCATATTACTAGCGATACAGGGTGAAGAATCTAACATGTTCATGGTTGGGAATTTCCACGTTTGGATACCCGTTCTTATATCGACCCCGTAGATATGTGAATCAAGTGAGCCAAAAAATAATACACCATCATGCTCAGAAAGAGCAGGCGAGGACCATATCCTATCATTGGTCCCAAACTCCCATATCCTTGAACCACTATTACAATCAAAACAATATATTCTGTTATCCGATGAAGCAAAGTATACTCTATCTTTTAGCAATGCAGCCGAACTTAAGACCGGCCTTGTTACGTGTTTATGCCATCTTATTTTACCATCAGATTGATTCAAGCTGTACATAGCACCATTATGCGTTCCTACAAATACCATGGTCTTATCTTCAGACAGGCAAGGCGACGAGGATCTAATTTTACCATTCAATCTTGTTCTCCAGTGTAATTTACCATCCAAATCTAAGCAGTATAGAAAACCATCATCGGAGCCCACAAATACATTGTCTCCATTAAATGATGGTGATGACCAAATTTGTCCTTGAGTTTTAAATCTCCATCTTAAATTCCCATGGATATCTAGTGCGAGTAAACTCTGGTTCATAGATCCGATGATTATCAAATCGTGTGCGCTACATGGAGAAGAAAATATATCTCCATCTGTATCAATGCTCCAGACCGGTTTACCAGTATTTACGTTTAGCGCAAAAATCTGATTTTTTCCAACAAAGCCTGCCTCTTTAATCCAAGAATCAAAAGAAGCAGATATTAACAAATCCTCTCGAAGTAAGGGTGAAGATACGATAGGACTGCCTACATTCCAATGCCATTTAACTTGCCCAAGGTATGTACGTACAGCAAAAATTCTTCCTGTGATAGTTGCAGCATAAAGAATTCCGTTATCAACCACTGGAGACGCAACGAGAGGTCCTAATTCCGTCACCCATTGAAGATATGGTTTTCGTGATAATTTTGAAGAGGATACCCCTGTCCGCATTACATTACCTCTAAACATCTTCCAAGAAGATTCTCGAGATACCATTGTATAGCCTAAGTCGTTGATACCCTTATAACATATCGTGGCGAACCATTTGAAATATCCTTCCAGATTTAAGCAAACTCTTCCTTGATTTATAATACTGTTTGCTTTATTTTACAAATTATTTCTTTAAGGAAGCTGAAGTGTACTGTGATCTCAATATGCTACTGTATTAGGGTAGTATTGTCTCCTACCATGTGACCCTGACAGATAAGGTTTCAACCGAGGATCCTAAACATAGACCCGCTCAAGTTTGCTTAATCCAAGGCTCAACCTAGACCTTCATTTATAGGTAGATTTAATTTTAATACTTGAACCAGATGTCCCTAAACATCTTCCTATCGGATCTAATCGCTGAATTCCGAAACATTTGATCTATCAAAAAAAATCAGGCTCGTAACAGGATCACAATCGAAGATGCTATGGAGATAATGGGTAGTTTCTTATTTTTATTCATCATGGCTATCTGATTATTGGAGTGCTCTGCTTAGAGGGGGCTTATGCTATTGCTTTAACATCGACATCTCAATTGGCATGGCTACGAATTCAAAAAATACAAGTGTGTCATTTGATTGGCCGTTTTTGCTTTAAAGTGGATTGAATCAAAATTTACTTGACACATATTTAGAACATATGCTACTAAGCAGAAAAATGAACAACAATAATGTATTATAGTGGAGGGTGTTCTGTGCTGCCTAGCGTATGGGTCCAAGAGTCTCTAAGACTTGATTTAGTCTATCCTATTCTTGTACCGTATATATCTTGTATAGTTGGCCTGTTTGCCTATCGGAGTACCGCCAGTCTTTAATGCTATGTTTAACTTCTATGAATTTCTTTTTAATTTGAGGATGTAATACATCATAGACATCTTCACCAATTGAAATCCTGTTCGGATTAGTTAGCGAAGTTATTTTCGCGGTGATACTCATACTGTAACCAAGTATATCAATTGGTGAGCTTTTGTCATGTCCATACTGGACAATAACATTTTCACCTTCATCGATACCTATCTTAACACTGAGTTCAGGATAATCATACTGGTTTAATATAGGATTAATTCCATTTTTGATTACGGCTATCATCGATTTTGCACATTGGACTGCCTTATCACACGCTAACAATTTGTTATAGGAAGAAGGAAAGAACGCGATTACTGCGTCACCTACATATTTTAGAACATAACCTGAATAACAATATACAACAGAACTTATTTCATATGAAAATGCGCGTATGATGGTAACCACTTTATCAACAGGCAGAGACATAATCATGTTAGTCGAACCAACCAAATCTGCATATACAATAACCAGTGAAAGTTTTGAATTTACATGATTAAGAAGGAAGTCCTGACCAAGTTTTAGAGTTGAATCATATTGGTAACGTCGTTTTAGTGCCCTCCACATCCTGTCTTGCGTTTGGGAAACCAGTGTTTGTGAATCTACTAATGTTCCTTGTGCTATTGATGATTCTATATTCTTAGAATAATCCTTGCTATTGCCCATTAACATATTGGCTATTGATTTATTATTATTCTGGCCCCGAACAACCTCTTCTCCTTTCTTGGCTTTAGACGAAGCAGAGGTTGTCTCGTAATCATTTTCTTTTTTTACCGAAGGAACCAAATGCTTGCTCCTTTGTTACGTTTACTGACTCTTAAAATGTTTGTTAATCAAATAATATCAATCTACATATAGGCATATTATGTTTATATACTGACTTTTTCCCTCTTGCTTGTGAATGTTATGCTGGTTAGAATATTGCTGCGGTTTCCTTGATGGCGAGTATTCTTTTAAAAGGTAATTGTAATCTATGTTGAATTAATGCCACCAGACAAGAACAATATATCATAGGTTGGTGTGAAGGGATTGAGATGGCAAACAAACAGTGTATGTTAAACATTTTAAAGGAATATCTGGCAACCATTATGGGGATCTATTTCGAGCTAACCCTGTATAGATCCTATGTATCTAATTATCATTAAAAATATCTACAAAACAACGATCATAATTAGGAGTATTTTATACAAAGTAAAACTTCTAACCAGGCTTTTTAGTTCGATGCATCTTTAAATATGATGCTTCCTATATCTCGTTATCTTATAAAATTGGATGATCATTCAAGGGCTAGGGATGAGATCGACGATGCAACATTTTCATCAAAAAAAACACCTCGTTCCAATCTAGTAACAGAAGGCATAGTGGCAGGGCAAAGAATTGCAAAGATTTCCGTTGTCACTTTAATCGGAATTGGGATTGCTGAGCTCATAACTGGCTACATCAGCGGAAGTGTTGTTGCCACAGCAGACGGCATAGATTCAATATCAGATGCTATGATCTCTTTTATTGTGCTTCTTGGTTTGAGGATTGCCCACAGACCTCCTGATAAGAAATTCCATTTTGGCTACCAGAAGGTTGAAAGCTTTGCGGCGTTAATGGCTGCTATAGGGATGGTTGTAATAGGAGTTGTAATCTTTTATCATTCCTATCAGTCATTAGTTCAGCCGCATGAGATCAAACAACCAATTTTGACTATGATCGTGTTAGCGGCTGCGGGTGCAATATCTTTGCATAGGGCATTTCAAATGAGGATTATCGCGAACAAGTATAATTTATTATCTCTAAAAACAGACGCCCGAAATTCAATTAAAGACGGTTCGGCGTCAGTAGTAGGATTCTTCAGTGTCTTGGTTGCATCTCAATTTGGTATACTCCAAGCGGACGCCATTGGTGGAATGATAATCGCAGGATACATCTTTTCAGTCTCTTACATATCGTTGAAAAGGTCTTCCCTTATCCTAGTTGATGCATGGGAAAATCCAAGGATAACAGAGCTAGTCAAGAAAACAATTGAAGAGAGATTCAGTTATGAGAGTATTAGAGTGCGATCTGTTCTTTTGCATTCCTCAGGTATGGTCGCCCAAGCAGAAGTCCACATGGAGGTAGACGGAAATAAACCATTAACGGATGTCGAGATGCTATCATTAGAAATAGAGATGGAGATCCGGTCTAAAATACCAGATATACAAAGGGTTTCAGTCGTTCCGCATTCCTCAACTCTGATGTCGAAGGCTGAATCTCATAGAAGATGGAAGGCAATGTTTGGAAATAGAGATAAGGATAAAGGAAAAATCAGATAAAGGTAAATAGATAGTAATATGGTAAGAGTTTAACCCAGGCCAGGAAAACCCATCGAATATGAGTCTGTTTTTGAGTTTTCAGCTAATGGAAGCATATCTTGAAATGAATTTGGATTGGGTGGGGCTACAATCTGTAGGAGATTAAGTATATTTGGACTACTAATATATCTTACATCATATCAACATTTATTCTTGCAGAATCTACATATTGATTTGCCATTCTGCATGTCTGATAATTTACTGTAATATGTTGAGGCGTGCGTATCAGGTTATAGAATAGCCTTTTGTTTTAGAGTGTTACTTGTTTTGAAATCAGGATATTATACCAAGGCCAGGAAAAACAGTTTCAGATTTTCAACCAAGCTTGAGGGATAATCAGATAGAATTTGGCGCATTCTTGCCTGCCAGTCAATACAATAATACCGACGTGATTAAAAGGTCACATCTTATCGTGTGGCAAGCAAGACCGTTCCACAATATAGACTGCAAGAATCTTCCTCCTCTAAATGTTTATTTCCTTTGCACCAATTAAGTGGTAGTATATGTGTAAGACGGCAGTTTTTTTTGGAGAAGAACTGGCCAAGTACGGTTTTGGTGAAGCGCACCCGTTTAATTCAAATAGGATATTTGCATTCTGGTCAAAGTTCTGTGCATTGAATCTGCATAAATCAAGCCACATTCAAATAGAAAGACCAGAGATTGTACAAGAGGAGATTTTATTACAATTTCATGATAAGGAGTATGTTGATCTTGTCAAGAAATCTTCAAAACATGGGACAGGTCTTTTAGATCTTGGCGATACGCCTGCATTCAGGGGAGTATTTGAGGCATCTTCTTACGTAGTTGGCACGAGTCTCAAAGCATTGGAAC
>JBPCNB010000332.1:0-1360 GCA_051001675.1 Nitrososphaeraceae archaeon
GTGAAAGACGTGTGCAATAAAATACGTACGTATTCACCTGAGTCGATAGTTATAGTAGTAACCAACCCACTGGATCCACTCACATATCTCGCCCTGAAGATAATAGATTCACACAAAGGAAAAGTAATGGGAATGGGAGGGATGTTGGATCTATCCAGATTTAAGGAATACATTAGTTCATCTACTGGGATGTCTCGAAGCTCAATTCAAGCAATGGTAATTGGAGAACACGGTGAGAACATGCTACCATTGGTAAGGTTTTCTAGTATCAGCGGAATACCACTGAGTTCATTCATTAATAACGTTCAATCCAATGAATTTGTAACAAAAACTCGAAATGTTGCGGCTGAAGTAATATTGCTTAAGGGGGCAACTGTGTATGCTCCAGGCAATGCTGTCTCTGCAATGATAGAGGCTATTAGCAGAAACCGTAGAAAAATTTTACCTGTTTCGGCATTGCTAGAGGGAGAATATGGTTATTCTAATGTTTGTCTTGGAGTTCCATGTGTGCTCGGTAGTAACGGAATAGAAAAGATTATCGAGCTTGACTTGAATCCCAAAGAAAAGGAGATGCTCACAAACGGAGTACAAAGCGTGGAGAGAGCGATAAGTGAGCTTCCTTTATGATATTTGTTAAATTCCAAACGGTCTAATGAGAATTCAAGAACGGATGTAAGAGCCATTTTAGAGGGTCTTATCTCCGGTAATCTTAGTCTCGGTGAAGCAGAAAATGAGTTGAGATTCTACAGCATAAGTCATGTAGAAAAGAATATTGCAAAATTAGATCCTTTGAGAAAGATGAGAACAGGTATACCAGAAGTCGTGCTTGCGAGCGGCAAGAATTACAATGATTTAGTAAAAATAGTGGGTACTATTTTGTCCAAAAGTGACCATGTTTTGGTAACGAAGATTCATTTTGCGGAAATGTTCAAGCTTCGTAAAGCGATGAAGAAGAATAATCTGGTTACTGATTCAGGTCGAAACAGCTCCTGTCTATTCATTGCTAGGAAAAAATACAATCAATTGAAAACAGGAGGCAAAGTGGGAATATTATGCGCAGGCACATCGGATATCGGAATCGCCGAAGAAGCACGACTCATCGCACAAGTTATGGGATGTGAGACATTCACGGATTACGATGTGGGAATCGCAGGAATGCATAGAACTGTGTCTGCTGTAGAAAAAATGATTCGAAGCGGAGTGCATGTTATTGTTGTTGCCGCGGGTATGGAAGGAGCACTTGCGTCAGTTGTTTCTTCTCTGGTAGACATTCCTGTTATCGGAGTGCCTACTTCTGTAGGTTACGGCTTCGGATCTAATGGGATGGCTGCGTTGTCTTCCATGCTACAAACCTGTACGC
>JBPCNB010000333.1:0-1682 GCA_051001675.1 Nitrososphaeraceae archaeon
GTTTATTATCCAAGTAATTAATAATATTTGTAAAAACATACTTAGCAAGGGTTATCGGAATTGGTTTTTATCAACACGTCTCATGGAGGCAAAGCACTCATATGCCTTGGTGTCATGATGCTTAACATCTTTTTTTATTCATCGAATTCTTATTCCGATTTGTTTTATAATATTTATGCTCAAACAGCAATAGAAAAACCCGAGATTAATATCACTTTTCCAGAACCTGATGAGCAGGTTCCGATAGGTAAGCTGGCAATATATGGAACATCCTCTGATGATGCTAACACCACATGCCAGGTGTCAGCGCTGTTAAATCTCCAGAGACCATATCAGAATGTGACCGCTTCAGGCCCACAAGGGATACATGACTATTCTAAATGGAAGTTTACCTTCGACCCATATTATGGTATTATCAGGGAAGGAGATAATGAAATTGTCACAAAGATCGTTTGTGTTAATGGAAATAATAATGCAACTTCATATGATAGACTGTACCTTAAAGGCGTGCCATCCACTACTACAGCGACTACCACCATCGCTCCTGCTATTGGTTTAGAACAATCGAAAGAGGAGGCATTGGGCGATAATAATAAAGAACCTATCGTGGTACAAAATTCAGATGCTGCGATAGCTATTTCTGGTGACAACTTCTATACTGCCTGGTCTACTAATAACGTAGGGAAGGGAAACACAAGCGTCGACAATGAAATTATGTTCCGATCGTCAGCTGATAGAGGACAGAGCTTTGGAGAGAAAATAAATCTCAGTAATTCTACAAATGCTGATTCTACAGGTGTAGAAATAGGTGCAGAAGGAGATAATGTGGCAGTGTTGTGGTGGGAGAGAAATCAAACAGGAACAAATGAACCTGTGATGAGAGTAAGTACAAATACAGGACTGATCTTTGGACCGGCATTTAAACTTGCAGACAATGGCGATATTGGTGGCAGTGGGGCTGGGGAAGGAGAAGCGCCGGAAACAGAAGGAGAAGGAGAAGCAGAAGCAGAAGATTAGAATAAAAAATATTTATTAATAATATTTTCCAAAGCTTTCTTTCTTAGTTAGATAACATTGAAAATAAATCGCGTCTCATTATAGATTCATAGTATCATAATTACTTCTTTTACTAATGAAACGTTGGGAAAATGGCGCAACAGCAAGGAATAGGTTTGGAATTACAACTAAACAAATTATGCCTATTAGTAAAGCTTGTTAGATATTATTAATATCATCATTATTTATGACTCTCAAAGTATTAGTGTTCTTATCAAACTCCAAGTCAGCCATCGTCAATACAGTAAAACCGTTATCATGCAAGTACTTCATTTCTAAATCAAACAAGGCCAAAGACGTACAATAATGGCCAGGAGTATCTTCTATTTTGTGCCACATAATTATGGGAAGGGCTGCAGCTGTTTTTCCTTCACTATTGAATTCGTCTTGGCTATTGGCGACCTCAATGAACGTTTCCAACATCTGAGCGTCATCAAGTGAATTTTCTTTTCTTTCTGCATCGTGGCTCCAAGCCTTGATCGAATAACGGTTTATAATAGATAAACTACCATTACCAAGATATTCTCTACAGCCGGAGTCGTTCCTGGAAGTGTCACTATCATCCGCATTAGCATTTCTGTCTTGATTGTTATTGCTGTCAACCGTTTCGACATATTCCACACGGC
>JBPCNB010000334.1:0-4480 GCA_051001675.1 Nitrososphaeraceae archaeon
ATTTTGCTCGTAAGAACTTGATTTGGGAAAACAACGATAGCAATATTATCGAGGCCTACAAAAGGTGCACTTAGAGTCGCTTCGCCATAGCACAGATTAGATAAGTTTCATAGGGTTGAGCATAATAAGATAGATATTACAATTAGTACTCCAAAATCAGAGAATCCTATTATCTGCTGGCTATCGTATACGTTACTGGATATATTTTGTTTTTCTCGGGTTTTCTTGATTTTCCGTCAATGGAACAAGAAATAATTAGGAGGCGAACTGAAAATACATTAGAATGTCTTACATCCCCAGAGATTATTGGCTTCAAAGAGGTAAAGTATACAAACAAGAATTTCAATATAACAAGAAATTCAAACTACAAGAACAGACATTAACCGAATATTTAAGAAAAAACATACCGTTCTCGACTATACTCGAGGTTGGGTGTGGATTTGGTCGGATTACAAAAATACTGCTTTCAAACTTTCCCGAAATTAAGGAGTATGTTGCCTTAGATCTTTCGCCAGAACAAATAGAGAACGCCAAAAACCACATTGTGGGTGAAGACAAAAGGGGCGTTCTAAAGTTCATCGTATCTGATATTCAATCGTTGGAGCTGAACTCTAAGTATGATTTAGTGCTCGCACCTGAGGTTCTTTTACATATATTGCCTTCAGAAATCAATGATGTAATAGTAAAGATTGTAGGTTGGGCAAGAAGGCACGTTGTTAATATTGACTGGTATGAAGAAGTTCCTCCAAAAAGAGCAGCATCCCATAACTTTATTCATGAATATGAAAAGATCTATCGTGAGCTGCCCAACATATCGCAAGTTGTAAGAACGCCGATTCTCAGGAAAGGACTGTTATCCCGAATTGATACAAAGCAATCTATCTTCCACGCCGTTGTAAGAGACGATTAATATAAAATTATTCCCATCGGCGGCCCTAATTTCATTCGGATAACAAACATCAATACTCTTGGATTTACGGGGCCGATGGGGAAATAATAATAAGACACACCGCAGGGGAAACACGTTGGCAACTTTAATTAATCACTTGTGTCTAAGTTACAATCTTCTTGAGTGATTATTTCGTAATTCTCACATGCAGAAACTCGCAATACAGCATCCGTAGTGCGATTAGTGCCATACTGAATCAGACGGTTGCGCCAGAGTATATTATCGTTATCAATGACGGTTCGAATGACAAAACTGCAGAGATACTCCAGGAGATCCAATCCACTTGCCACTATCTCCACATAATTACTCATCCGGATCGGGGTTATGATATAACAAGAGTTGTAAAGAATTGGAATGAGGCAATTAGCTTTTCAAAGAAAAGCGGGTTGAAAAGTACAAAATACCATCTCATTGCAACTGACGACACCGAATACAGTCCCGACTATGTTAAAAAGTTATTAAGTTCCATGGATTCTAACGAAAACATAGCTATTGCCTCAGGTACGTATACACAGTACATTCCTGTAATGCCTCATGGCGCAGGACGTATGGTAAGAAATTCTTTTCTTGAAGATTCTACATGGAAGGGGTACTACCCAGAAAAAATGGGATATGAATCTGCTGTTCTTTATGAAGCAGCCAGAAGTGGTTATGAGTATCTCATCTTAAGCGAATCTAGGTTCAAACACAACAAACCATTAGGACAAAGCCACAAATTCTATGAATTTGGAGCCAGTATGCAAACACTAGGATATCATCCACTATTCGTCCTAAGCAGATTCCTGAAATATTTACTGACAGGAGAAGTAACTGGTAGGGTGGGGGCCTTGTACATGCTATACTATTATCTTTCATACAAACCCAAAGCAGAGGGTTATGATAGCTTATACGATGAAAGGATTAGACTTTACGTAAGGAACACCCAGATAAAAAGGCTAAAGGATGTAATTCCAGGTTTAGGCTCAAAAAACACTTGAGTTGGAATTTTCGAAGTCATCGATGTATTAATCAACGATCCCGCCCCTATAGCGATCAACCGCCGTCTATCGGGTACCCCGTATCTGCTACTGCATTATCATTTGTTAGATAAGGGTTATAGTGCGCTAGTTACGCGGTGCTGGTCATAGACAAGTATCTTATGAGTTTAACAGAAATCTCTAAATGCAGACTTCGATTAATACATAGGATAATCATAACGCCCGTACCATTCGAGTCATTTTCTCAAAGCTAATCTCGAAACCAAAACGTTGTTCTTCTCTTTTCATGTTGGTATACATCTTCATCAGCAACTTGAAGTGTTTTATGCTACTCAGGCTCCCGCTCATCTTAAGCCTCACTATTCTGTAAACATCGTGATAGTATTCAAATTTTTTTAGAATTTTTTTCGTGTAACCATCGTAATCAAACTTGTTGGTATCTTTTTCTAGGACTTCTAGAAACAAGTCAGAGCAAATTAAAGAAGGAATAATCCCTTCACCTAACATTGGGAATACGCATCCAATCGATTCGCCAACGCCTATTATGTTTCCCTGGGAGAACGGCTTCATGTGCAGCGGAGGAGCTAGCCTTATGGGTCTACCTATTTTCCTAATGACTCTAGCAGAGGGATTGTCCTGGAAGAATTCGTTAATGCCAAAATAGTTTCTATCAATATCTCCCGCACCCACATATCCTTGCCCATTATCCAAAGGGAAATACCAAAAGTATCCTCTTGCTCCTTTGTATCCGATTACATAAAACTCATTTATCTCCTTCACATTTTCGACAAGATATTCATATGCCGGTATAACGAAATCATGTTTTGATTTAGGAAGCAGTGACCGGTGGTACCCCGTACAATCCAAAACGTAATCGAACTCTGTAACTGGAAAGCTATCAAAAGTATATCTTTTACCATAGGAGACTTCAGTTCCTGCTAACAGGTCATGCTCCCATTTTTTTTTGTCATATGTGACGAGTCCCCTTAGGTTCAAGCTTTCGGTATTGTTTTTTGGTAAATACATTTTCAGGATTTTGCCCTTATGGAGGATATAATCCTCAAAGTCAAGGCCTGCCCTCTTCGAAAATATTGCTAGCATATTCTTGGAAGCCCCCCAAGCACAGACTGGCCAGTGGCTGTCAATTGGCGAAGATTCAAAAACCTTGACCTTATGACCTGTATCTTGCAACATCCTGCTAAGATAACTTCCGGCCACCCCTGCACCCACCACAGCAATATTCATCAAAAAATTTAGGGTGACGTAAGCTTATAATCGTTGGTGAATCCCAAGAAAAGTGAAGTGCCTGTTAACTTGTTTTTGTACTGAATCTTGTGGGAGTGCTACAGTTTATTCTGGCTTGTGCTAGGACATTACATGGCATAGAAGGGTTGACAGAACTGGTAGTCACTTCCCGGTCGTCATCTAATCGCATCCCAATAATCAATCATTAAGACGGAGGAACTTTATATGTTTCAATATTACTTGTTAGTAGACAGGAGACTATGAGAGGAGGAGAAAACATCATCATTACAAAAGGCATTATACAAAGTTGTAGTAGAACTATATCTTTTACTACGAACAAGTTCCAACTAATACCGTAAATAGATACTTATGTTGAATATACACGAACTTCCAGTTTAGTACAAATAAGAGTTTCACATATATAGTTAATCAACTAGCATCCTTCTGAATGAAAAGAACTTTAATGACATACATGGTAGCGGCAATAGTGTCATTTGCAGCAATTGGTGGACAAGTAGTCTCGCCTATCACTGCAGTGGCACAAGAAGAACAACCTCCACTGGGAACCGTAGCATGTGGACAAGTTGTGCAAGGGAATGTTACATTGACAGCAAATCTCAATTGTTCTGGGGACGGATTGATTGTAGGAGATGACGAAACAACAATTAATCTGAATGGCTTCGGTATATATGGTCCAGGAGCAGATAGCTCAAAAGTTGGGATCGGTGCCTCTGAAGACAACGTAGTTGTTAACGGACCAGGAACTATAAGCGGATTCCAAGCAGGTATATTAGCAACTGGAGCCAAAGGACTAGCGGCAAATTCTCTGATAATGCAAGACAACCAAATAGCTGCATTCTTTACAGGAGCAGACATGGCCTCAATTCAAGAAAACATAATCAAGAATAACAACATAGCAGTGGCTTCTCATTCTGCAAGCGGCATCAACGTCGAAAACAATATTCTAACTGGCAACGCATTAGCTGGGGTAACCTTTGTCAATACTGACGAGTCTGCAGTAAGCAGCAACAATATTCAAGGAAGCCAGAATGCAGTTTTCCTGGACTCACAAAGCACTGAAAATACAGTTCAGTTAAATGGCGCACATGACAATGTCGTAGACATAAACAATGCGAACGGACTAGCCCCTAACGTAAACGTAAACACATACTCTGACAACAACTGTGATGTATCAAATCCAAGCGGGCTCTGCTTAGGACAGTAGACAGTAATCCAAAAAGATGGGTAAAGTATTTCCCCAAAACTCTCTTTTTTATTATTCAATAAATTATCTAGTATCGTTATTTGT
>JBPCNB010000335.1:0-7177 GCA_051001675.1 Nitrososphaeraceae archaeon
TGTCCTGAGGCACACTCAGCGAACGACTGTAAATGTGCTCTATGAGAATATATTTAACTAGTGGATGACAGAATTCTAGATCTTAAAGACTGATCACCATTCTTGGTTTTTCTTGACTGGGCGGCCGCTCCACCCGCTGCGATTCTCCCGACTGATCAGTAAATTTGACTCGAGAAGTATGTCCTGGTGCCAACGAGGATGGAGAACCAGTAGAAGAAGCCGATCCCGGACATGAAAATGAAAAGATGGTGGCGGCGAAGATGAATATTCTGGAGGAGAAGCTGGGGATTTAGAAGAGTGCGAAAAAAGTTGAGGGAACATTTGATTTAGCTGTTCCAGTGAAGACTAAAAATCACGAGAATGTAGCTTGGATTTGGATTAATAGAATTTAAACGCATTATTCATAATTCTGGGTATCTTGTGGTATTCTTATCTGAACAAGAATGTTGGTGCAACAAGCTTCGTCACCGTGTTCTTTCTAAATGGGATGCTATCCACTTCTAGTAAAGTCGATGCTACTAATTGAGATCTTTTAGACCATAGTTACTCCTATTCCAAAGCGCAGTTATGAGTCGGTTTTCGTGTTATGGGGGGTAAGGGGATCAAGACAAATTTGGCATCTATCGTTACATTGTCGGTTTTTAATATATTATTTTACGAATTTATTACGTAGCACTGTGAGACAGCAAAACGATAAAATATGATATCAATGCATTTTTCGTGTCTGGATATATGGCCTTTACAGATGTGAAAGGGGTGGGCACCTTTTACAAAGAATATGGAGACTCTAATAATGAGGATGTATTGTTCATACATGGTCTTGGATCTTCCTCTATAGGGTGGCGGGACATTCCCGATGCATTATCAAGGTATTATCATACGATAACTGTTGATTTGGTAGGATTTGGTCTAAGTGATAAACCCGACAATACGGATTATTATACAATCGAAGGATTTAGCAAATTCATTATGGATTTTATTGAAACAATTACGATGAAAGAAAAAGGCCGATGCAAGATAAGTTTAGTTGGCCACTCTTTAGGTGGATATATAGCTGCACATAGTGCAATACAACATAAACAGAAAATCGAAAAACTCGTGTTGATAGATACCTCAGGTCTTCTTGAAATGGCAACGCCACTGCTCGATGACTATTATGCCGCAGCAATGGAGATTAACCCAATAACAAGGCATGAAAAAGTCAAGAGAGTGTTGGAGGATATGTACGCTTCTCCTTCAAGACTGCTCCCCGTTGCGGTTGACTTATTCGATTACACAATTGAAAAGCAGGGGGCAAGACATGCATTTGAGTCAGCCTTCAATAACAGTACAACAACACAGATTAAACCAGAGGAATTCAAGGTGATCCAAGATATTGAATGCTTGATTTTATGGGGAGAAAAGGACAACTTAATACCTTTAAGGTATTATAATATGTTCAAAGAAATGCTACCGAAGTCTAAGTACGAAATGATACCAGACGCAGGTCATGCACCATTTGTTGAGAAGCCAGCCTTGTTTTATGAAAAGTTAAAGGCCTTCTTAGGCCACGAAAGATCTACATAACAATTTATAAAAATTGAGAAGAGGCGATTAAATGAAATGTAACGCTTTAATTCTATCTCTTTAAAGTATAATTCATGGAATCAAAAGATGGAGACGATTATCTGCATCACCATCTATCCAAGGTCTGTCACAAGGAATTTGATGATATTCACGAACTGAGTAAAATGTAAATCGGGTGCACAAGAACCATGACAGAGCAGCGTAATATAATATTAGAACTCTGACCAATATCAATATGTTTGAACACATGAATGAAAGGTGTTTATTCGCAAGCCCGCATAAAGAAATTTGTTTATAAATATCAATTGCATGCAATGTCAGAATGACTTCTATAACTGACAATTCATAAAACTAGTAATTTCCACATCGAATTGATTGTTATTCAGTAACAAAAACAATTAGGCTTCAATATTACGCTTCTCACTCATGTGTACTTTTCAACTTACTAGCCAACCGAAAACTAATGTAGCAAATATTTTATCCAAGTCGTTCATACCAATTAGTGACTTCTTAATTGGCACAAAAAGTTAACAGACCCCTAGGAGTTACAATTATTGCTATTCTTACTATAATCATAGGAGTTATTACATTATTTGCTGGTATATCTTTAGTTGCACTTGGAGCATTTCTTTCTATTGCTCCTATAGATATCACAAGTGGCAATAATACTACAACCCCGGTCGATGATGGTTCGCAGTTTGTGATGCAATTTTTTGGTATAATATCGGCGCTAATCGGAGCTATAATGCTTGCCATAGGAATCGGATATATCGTAATGTTTTATGGACTCCTGAAAGGAATGGGATGGGCATGGACTATCACAATAATACTAATAATCATAGGAATAGCAATTCAAATAGTCTCAGGGATTACTGGGACTATATTTAATGCATCTATGTTAGGGGACAGCGGTGCTACAAATTCTGTAGTCTCAGGAATTGTAGGCTCGGTAATAGGTATAGCCATCAATATCATAATATTGTATTATCTTTATAGGCCACAGGTCAAGACATTCTTTGGAAAAACACAGCAGTCGAAGGAAGTACCATAATCTTTATGTGATTCCGAAATAAGTTTAGGTATTATAATTTCCTTTCCTGAAAGAAACAGAGGTTGATGAGTTGTGTATGAGAAGAGAATTGTAATAACTTCCGTAATTCTCGGGCAAAAGTGATTGTTAGGTTGAAGAGCCAACTGAGTTGGGTCTTTTATGAACCCTTTTCAAATTGACTATTGCTCTTAATCATGTTAAGAAGAACCTGATCAAATACTCAATTTTCTTCTAATGATTATATTTTTAAATATCATTAACAAACGACTATAGTCCAAAAGAAATCTATGTTTGGTAAGGCCAGAAAGGAAGAAAAAGACCAAGAAAAACAAAAGCAAGCAAAACGCTTCTATACATTGTTGCAATTACTTATGAATGAATTATTCGAATATGCCTCCAAAAATGGACATGTTAAAATGCCCCACAGTGTATCATTTGGATTGGTTCATGATAAGAGAGATTCTATCTTGCTTACGGGACTAGATCAAAAAACGGGCAAAAAGGTATATCTATATAATTTAAGAATAATTGCAAATACTTTTGAATCAAGGAGAAGGCAAATGCTAGAAGACAAAACCCCTAGTTCGCTGTTTAATTGGATTTATGAAGTTTGTTCTCTTTATATCAACCCCTTTGTTTACGATCATGTGGTTAATGTTCAGCACAGGGGAAAGGGTGCCGCTGACAGAACAACAAGACAGATTGTCAGAGGATTCATGAATAAACTTCTGACTGACCCCGAGCTAAGGTATGTTCTGGATACAATTAGACTAGACGAGAAATCCAGCACTAGCAGTAGGGGATCTGAAGACTAATTGATGATTTAATAGTATTGATTCTGTTTGTTATATCAAGGATCAAGGTTCAGAGTATACTTATCAAAAAATCATTCCTTAGCATTCTTCTCCATCTATAATTCTGGCGGCTTATCCAGTAATTCCACGCTGTAAGATGGCTCCAAAGTGATGCAAATTTATTATTATTGTGATTAGAATACCATTTTGAAGATCTATATGTTTGCTAGCGATAAAGATTCTGAGAGAGCGACCGATATTGAAGATTATCAAAGAACGTGTAGCGAGTTTATTACTGATATAAGCAGCGATTATAAAAATTGGGTGGACAAGTATGATTTAAACCGTGATGAAATTATGTCAAGGAAGGCCGCGATAGAGAGCGTGGTAGAAAAGACTAATGAATGGATAACACGCTACTCGGACACGATCAAGAAAGTCGATATCAGTATGAATGACGGCATCAATAAGATGGCAGAATTTACTGCGGGATATCCCTTCAAATATGAAATATTGGTAAATCAATTGAAGCGGTATACATACCAACAAGTAGGAAAGCTCAAGGTTAATGTGAAAGCGACGCCAAAGGCTGGACGGCTTGCGCGAATAGGGACTTACCATAATGACCAGTTAATTTTGTTGAATTCAAGTTGTCATATTGATTTTATAATGAGTGAAGACAGCACAACAGCAGTAGACGTATTGGATGATTATCTAATTTTAGACGCCACACAGTGCCAAAAAAATGATCTAATTTCATTTACAATCGTGGTAGAGGAAATAACCAATAATTCGGTTATGGAAAGGAGGGGATATTCTACTATCGTTATGCTAAAATAGACCTCCTGCTATTCATTGCAATCTAGTCTTATTTGTTCGAGTGTGACCCCGTTAGTAAACTATGAAGATCGCTGTAAGGTTACAAAAAGAATACTTACCTCAGATTACCACTCCTTTATTATGAGAACCTAAAAGGAGATTTGAGGAATTACATCCTTATTACTTCTTAGGTGATTTATCCTTCGTAATTTTGAATGTCTTGTAAAATAGGTCAATCATAACAGGAATTTCCAGATAGTCTATAAGTATTGCAACCCATGCAAGGTATTCCGGAAACGTCACAAGGCCCTTATCAAAGAATGACTCATACACCACCTCATCTGTGATCCAGAAGATATGAACGACCTGTGCGGCTAATAATATTAGGAATACCATATTTTTACGAGATTGAGCTTCGTGCTTAAATATGCTAAACAGATAAAATGTAATACCTGATACCAAAGCAGGAATCTCAACATAATCTATGACTACAAATAAGGGTAATAATCCATGTGGGAGTCCCAAGTAGCTTTGTCCAGCTATTCGCTGCAGAACCACGTCTGCAGTAAGCCAGTATAGATGTAATACCTGTAGTGATATTAGTATAAAGGTGATCTTTAAGTTGAGGTTTTCGTACTTCTTCCAAAAATTTAGGATTTTCTGTATAGCTAACGACATGGCTTTAGGTATTCTCCAAAATCGATTAAATAGAGAGTGCAAGGGGTGGTATATGCGTTTTTTCTCTCCTGATGGTTGCACGCCCATAAGCTGGCAAAAGGAAGGGTACTTAGGTTGAAGATGTGAGCATCAAAGTGTCTACTTTGTTTGGGAGGGAGTATTTTGTCCTACTAATCTCAACTCAGAGCGGTTAAGGTATTACTCTGATGTGTTCGATTATATACATGAATCCTTCATCATTTTATAGAATCCCCAATCAGTCTACGTTCGGAATTGGCTCAGAAAGAGTCCCAACATTTGTAGGTTTACAGCTAAATTTCCGAGAATCATTCGGCACGAGAAGCAATTTGTAGACCGAATAAGGAAGCAGAATAAAATCCTAACGTCATGGAACCTTAAAAGGAAAACTTGCGCTACTTCTTCAAATCCGTCCATTTATGGAAATCATGGGATTCGAAGGGCTATGACGATTATTCTCCTTATGCACAAGACAAGAGGTTCGGATATTCGGTAGATGTTTGCAAATGGTTTCAGGATTTACCATATGATTTCGTGCCAAGAATAACCTGGGTATGGTATGAAATCAACTTGCGAGCATACTAATCACTCCAATTGGTACAACAGATTTTCTCGAAGTTAGATTAATTGGGTGACATAAAAACGAGGTTTCATATATGAATAAATTGACTCGTAGAATGAAAGGAGTCGCCAACGAAATACATAGCTAATAGATCACATTTGCAATACTGGCTTCCAATGAGCACTATACAGGCTTTGAACCGGCAACGGCAAACACATTCTTCCTCAAAGAAAAAATAAAAGGATGGACGATAATATCTAGCGGAGCAATCCGCCATCAATTAGATTTTCAGCAATATTGCTGCAAACAGCAAAACCACTACATACATTTTCTAGTTTTATTTTTTGGTCGGTGCTAGTTTCCGACTCGTCAGCGTATACAGGTGTTCCTGAAACACCGGAACCTACCAATCCAGCGGCGGCAACAATAGCTATGATTACTAAGGTTATTTGATTTCTCATAATCAGAAAATAAAATAACCACCTGAGTATATTGCACTTTAGAAAGTTATTGCCATAATAAAATGGGGTCGATATATCGTAGAACAAAAGTCTACCTTTACTCTACCCATTAGAAGGATGATATAAACGAATATGACAGTAATGAGAAAATAAATCCATAAGTTACTATGGGTTTTACTCAAGATTACACGGGTTGATACTGACCTGCTATTATAACACAAGCGCAGACTACAAGTTCAATACATAATCGCTTATAACCTATTGTGCTTAAAAGAATTCAACAACAGAACCAATGACAATAAGCCAGCCGAGGACAGAACATTCCGTTTACCTTAAGGAAATTGCCGAAGATTTCTGTGAGAGTGTAAAAAATGAACATGTACTAATAGACGCTATCGACAGAATATTGACTGGCTATTATAAGGTCCCAAAACACATAGCCAAAGAAAAACTGAGACCTATGATCTTACAAGATAAGAGAATTGTGAAGAAGGTAGTTGCAATTGAAGGAAAGAAGAAAAGCGATTGCTTAAAGGCTAAACAGTGGATATATCATATCGAAGCTGACGAGAATGTAATGCTTGACCGAATTCTAGAAGTCTATGAGGAATACCGGTCAGATTCGTAACTCCTAGCGTTGATTTATTCTTGCTCTCTTAGTCTGGATCTATTTTACAGATCACTATCTAATGAAGACGATAACATATCCTGTGAGCGAATAGCATATAATAGTTATAATTCCTGCACATGCCTTGAGATTAATCAAAGGTTAGAGATTCCTTGAACATATTCCTTAATCTTATTCGTTCGACACCCGACAAATTGACGTCTTCTTCCTTTTCTATAATATTCTTCAACAACTCTTCTGCCTTATCCTGACCGAGGATCTCCTTCAGTTTTTTCCCTGACGTTTTCCCTTTCCAAGAATCCAGCAAATTAATGACATTATCTTTAGTGGCCGGGCTAAAGTCCTTTACTGCATTTTCTATGATCTTTCGGTTATTTCTCCCCAAGTCCTTTGATCCAAATACTGCACCCACAACATATTATGGAAATCATTAATAATAAGGCTATTTATTATTATAAACCAGAAACTTTCTTATTCTTTCTGTCAAAAATATTTAGTAGTTGCGGAGATCGCATTGTTCATTGAAAAATGACCCTAATATGCTAAGGAGTGTGTAACTACATTTATTGAATTCTTTTCACTCGGCTGCATCTGGAGATA
>JBPCNB010000336.1:0-4666 GCA_051001675.1 Nitrososphaeraceae archaeon
GTATAGACCCAGCTTATGGTCCTTCTTCATTTGGTATCGTGATTACTCAGTTTGTAGATGGTCAGGTCCAAATCCTACACGCAGAGGAATACAAAAGACCCGACTTTAACGAGATGTTGGAAAAGACATGGAAATTCATAGTTAACTACTCGGTACAAAAAATATACATAGATGGTGCTAATCCTTCTTTCATCAAGTCTTTGAAGATTCAGTGGGGTGAATGATCAGATTATGAGAACGTACCAAAAGAACAAAAACAGTTTATGAAAGTAGAGCCAGTTAACTTCAATCAAGCACATAAAGAGATGTTAGGCCATTGCAAAATGTCATTGGAGAGAGGCTATATTGCAATCAATCCTGCTTTTGATAAACTAATAACATCTTTGAGAACAGCAGTAGCAGAAGAAAATACACTGGACAAAGAATCTATGTCATATCCAGACATACTTGATGCTTACCGACTAGCTTTGAAAGACTACAAGTTCATAACCAGAGAAATAGAAGATATGAAGACCGTAACAGCAAAACCCAAACCCTATCATAGAAATGCCCAACATATCTACTAGACTAGGCCAGTATTGTATTTTCCATGGTTATATCCATGAAGACGAATACCTGGAATGTGACTATTGTAATGTGCACAAAGACTGGATTTGCTTAAAGAACAGATACTATAACTATGGGTTTTCAAAGCGTAGTTATTTAGCATGCATGGAATGTCACTCTAATCTGTTTGGTCCATTTAGGCTAGTTGACGGCGGTGTTATGGACAGAGCATATGAAAGTATTATTGATGTTATCAATGACAGGACAGAAAGGAAAGGATATGAAACAATAGACTTCTACGACGCAGCAAGGATTGCCTATACAGAAAGTGAATACATGCGAAAACATTTTGATAGCCCTAAGGGTATTAACAACCTAAACAAAGACAACAAAGCATTATGGGAGTTCACATATAGGATACTCAATGAAGAAAAGGAACGTGTTAAAGTCGTAAAACAAAGACCCAGATAACCTACTAGTATTATGGATTCCAGGGGGAATGACTTTTAACCGAAATATTGAAGGAAATGAACCACCAGTATCGGCTCAGTAGACTAAGGACTCGTCAATGTCAATAATTCGAAAGCTAGCTTATTGGTGCCGACATATGTTGTGTAGCCGTCCCATGCGCTGATACTGTTACAGAATAATAGCCGCCTTCGTTAAAGTTCAAAGTCTGATTTGATGTATTAGCAAGTACTATGTCACTCACGTTGTTGGGTAGCTCAGCATGATACAAACATGAATTTCCCTCAACGGATAAATCGATGTTATTTCCGTCTATAGTACCATTGCTGATAGTGCTTCCAATGTTTAGAGTTTTTAGATTAGGAGCAATCCCTGTCAATATGGAAACCTTCGGACTTCCATTTTCCTTACATGGGACTTTTAATGCAATATGGCTATGTCCCTCTACGCTGGTAACGAAGGGAGTAAAGTCCATAAGTAAAATGTAATCTCCACTGGATAACTGACCTATCAATGGTATGTGCTCTGAAACGATGAGATTGTCAAATGTGTGGTTGGCATGCTGTTGAGCCGGCATACTATTATTCATTGATGATATTGGTTGACTGAACACATTATTTATTCCAGGAACAGTCAGTAACGCAATTACAGCCGCTAATGTAAGAGAGACAACTACCCTGTTCAACACCCCGTAGTCTTCCATTAGACTATTTGAGATGACGCAAAATATAAGTAAACCGCAGGAGACTCAACTATTGAATGAGTAGCAATTGTCGAGTCTAGGATCTCCCTGCGGCATGTTTCTATCAATATTAGACCCCAATATATTATGAGGCATATCCTATTTAGCCATACAAAAAATTCTTAAGTCGTAACCTTGTCCTCTAGCCTCAACTCAAGGCCGCAGGAGACTCAAGAGTACCCGCATGCATGGAAGATAATGAATGAGTCTAGGCCTTCCCGCGGCCACGGGAATTAGGCCCTACTTATAATACGGCCAAATCGACCTATAAAGGATAGCAGAGAAAATGTTAAGGCTTGTGATAGCAAGTCCAAAGCACTACAATCTTTTTCAGTCTATGTCCCAAACAGAGTGGCAAGGCTGCTAACTACGGCAGGTTTCTATCAATATTACGTGCACATGAGAAGTATCGTATTTAGTAATAGCTGCAACTATCTTAGAGAAAATGGCTGTGGATTAAAAGGAAACCGCAGGAGACCAGGGACAAGACGGCAGCTAGGGCTCCTGCGGGTTGGCAGATTTGTGTGTTAAGATAAGTCACCAGATAGAATATTTAGCGATAGTGCTGTTGATCTATCAAGCCCTCTATAGATCTATCTAATCTATAGCTTCTGGGATTATGATTAATCATAACTCATCCGAACGAAGCTTTATGTCAAAGAACGCGTATACGCGGGTTAGGAATTAACTCTGGCACAGGTACCGCAGGAGACTCAAGAGTACCCGCATGCATGGAAGATAATGAATGAGTCTGGGCCCTCCTGCGGCTTCGATGATTAGCTGTAGACCCATAGATATTACGGACTATGTCCCTATAAAGAATAGGAGAGAAAAATAGATACTAGATACTTAAAAAAAAGGAACTAGGAAAAGAAACCTGTCTATCGATATTCATTTGATGACTAACTTCAAGACTGTCATTTACTGACCGGCAGAGTGCAACGATGAAGTGGTTTTTTGTAAGGATAGTTTGCGGTTTTGTATATGGCCTCCGTTTGTTTATAATTAGTCGTGATGATAATTTCTTTCTTTAATATGGTGCTGGCTGCGTTTAAGCTTGTCGATTTGGCCACTGGTACGTGGCAGCAAAGAACGCGGCGAGATATAAGTTAGAGAATCTTGTTTTCAAATTCTTTTGTATCAAATATCTGTGTTATCCCAAAGGCAAAGAGTTCACAAGCCGCAGGGATGCCTTAGATTCAACTGCCGCTACCAGGTGTGTTGTTTCTTCCTGCGGCCTTCTTGCCCACATTACTTAACCTCTCTCTAAGGATTCGTTTATAGGCACTTATCATTGGAGTAGTCCTCAGCTGCATGCCACAACATTCACAAAAGACTCTGTCAGTGACGACATAATGCTCGCACCTTCTACAATATTTCTTACCATCTGAATAGTGGGATTTGGCCTACTGTTATCTTGGAGCTTAGTTTCGTACACATATTACGACAAACCATAGAAGCTAGCTCAAATGGAGCTAGCGCTATAAGTAATGGTATTGCATTGGGAGAGGGAGAGGATAATACAGATACAGGAATACTCCCATAAGTTAAGCTTTATCGCATAACCCTTTTTAGTGCATATATCATAGTAGACTGTAGACCACGAATGTAGGAGCCTGCACGATTGGCGTGGTTGCGATTCCGGCTGTCCGGTAGCCAAAACCTACTGATTATCCAAAGGTTAAGCATGATTAACGATAGTCTCGCCCGGTACTTTGTAGTTGAATCTTGGGCAAACTCCCAATTTATTATCAGGCCTTGCAGACAGTATTTTTGGTGATTAATGCGTATTCAATCTGTTGATTTTTGTACATTATTCTAATTGGAATCATGACCCTGATTTATTTTTTATTTCGTGGCTGCTGTTGACGTCGATGGGAATATAGATAAAACTAATACGGGCAGCTCCTCCCCGCAGTCATAGTTAGTTCCACTAAACTACTGTCTTAAATCTGCTATTGGCTAATGTTGTAAAGGACCAATAAGGTTTTTCGCAGTTAGTGTAATGAAACTCTCCAACCCATGTGATCGTCTGATTCAAGTACTCCATAATATCGAGGTCTTTCATCAGCGAAATCACGATATTGTACACTACATCTTCATTTATATGCACTTATAGCATTATTGTCTCTTTTTAATACGCACACTTTTTCGAGTACCTCACATCGAAAACACAAAAAGAGATTGATAAACATATTACAATGGCAATTCACAACATCAAAACAACAAGACGATAAAGTTCTTATCGACCTGTGATGATAGCATGAGATTTAGTTATTCTAAAATATTTTTTATCTATGTATTTTAATGTCATATGAGAGTATGCTTAACACGAAGTCTAAAACAAAACCCACTAGAAGAGGAGGAGGTAAACAATTATCTACAAGAACAAAAAGGCAAATTGATTCCCTACCAACACATGCACAACACATATACAAAAAAACACATGCCAGTGCTATAGAGCAGTATCAAGACCCAGAAAAAAGACGCAGTGGTAAAAGACAAAGTTCTGAAGAGGTAGCTCATAAAGCAGCATGGGCAGCAGTCAAAAAAAGTATACTAAAAATGGAGATAAATAGGTAAAGAAATCCGAGGAATAAGGAACAATTTCGTTGAAACTAAAATCTTGACAGAAGTAGAGCAGTCTATCAAAGTCAGAAGATAATGTCATAACAACACAGCTGGGAATACTGATTCGGTGTTTCAAAAGCAATATTGGAATAATAACTAGAGACCAATAAAATCAAGTAGCAGACATGTTAGACTAATGGAAGGCTTGTGTTAGCATGTTTTGATAATGAGCGAAGAACATGAATATTGTTCCATAATTGTCAGAAGGGTCATCTCCATCTTCATTGATGTAATATAGTTGGCAATAGTCACAGCATTTACATACGGTAATCCATATAG
>JBPCNB010000337.1:0-22074 GCA_051001675.1 Nitrososphaeraceae archaeon
TATGCTGAGATCCGAGATAAATAAGTAATGACTAAACCAGTTCGTGATATAATGACTAAGGAAGTAACCACCATTGACATAAATCAAGGAGTTGTGGAAGCTGCTCACATAATGGCTGATAAGCATATCAGCTCCGTCGTGGTTGTGGACAACGAGCAGCCCATCGGAATTATCACTGAACGCGATTTTGTAAAAAAAATTTGTGCTAGGGAATTAGAAATATCCAAAGTCAAGGTATCAGAAATCATGTCTAGGATTCGAACGTATGCAGACCCAGAGACATCCATAGATGTTGCTATTCAAAGAATGCTCAACCATAACATACGTAGGCTCCCAATACTATCAGAGGGAAAAGTAATTGGGATAATTACGGTAACGGATCTTGCAAAGCACCTTAGAACGGAGCTGCTTCTGCAAGGTGCTCTAATGAATGGGAAGTCAAAGGGCATTAGGGTGAATAATGATAGCGATTGCAAAGACAAACAAGCAAATCTTCAAGGATCCTAGATCTGAAAATGGGTCGAACCGTTAGTTCGACTATGTCCTAACAAGAAGAAATTCCAGCAGACAGGATTGTACAGTCACTTAGCGCGGGATTGTATAGACGTAAGTCACTACATAACTTTTTCACTGTGCTAAGCGCTCTCTTTTCCGATGCGGAATTGACTACTATCTTTAAGGTCTTCGCTGACCTGACCGATTCGATGTTCGAGTAACCACCTTTCACCACAAGATCTCGTAAAATGGTGTCACCTTCCGGATCGTCCAAATATATCTTATTTTCTATGCTAACAGCTATTAGAAATTTTTTTGGTAACGATGGCTTGCCTACCACCACACCTCACTGTATATGGCTCTCGCATTTAAATTGTAGAGTGAGATCCATCAACAGCTCCTATAGGCATTAATTACGCGATACAAAAACCCTAGGACTAAATCAGCCTATCGGTCATGTAGCTCAGCCTGGTTAGAGCGAAGGTTTTGTAAACCTTAGGTCGTGGGTTCGAATCCCACCATGACCTACGGAATAGCTAAACAATCACATTTTTTTCTCTTGATAAGACTCCAGGATTGCGGATAGCTCCACAATGGGAGCAGATTTGACACTTATTTTACCTATGTTTAGAACTCTAGCCAAACTCGTATTTAGATAACTTTCCTTCTACAGCAGACTGCGAAAAGGATATTTTATCATGCATTGTTTATAGAGGATAGAACTGCTATGCAACTGGTTCACAAGGGCAAGGTAAAGGATGTGTATGAGGCGGAACCGAATACATATCTATTTCACTTTTCCGACAGAATCTCAGCCTTTGATCTTCAGATGGATGCTTTGATCCCAAAGAAAGGTGAGGTATTATGCCAGTTCGGCGAATTTTGGTTTAATACATTGAAAACAGAAAACCATTTGGTAACTATTCGTGACCGAGACAAGATGCTTGTAAAGAAGCTACAAATGATACCGATAGAGTTTATAGTGAGAGGCTACTTTTACGGGTCACTTATAGAGAGGCTTGCTAAGTTTCCCGACTTTTATCCAGGCTTGAGTAAATTCGAGCCGATAGTCGCTTCAAAACTCCCCGAACCGTTATTTGATCCCACGACAAAATCAGATAAGCATGACCTCCCCATTACCGAGGAGCAAATAATAGCCTTAGGGATATTGTCGCCTGAAGACCTAGCATATGTAAAACGAACATCAATTCGCCTATATTTGGAGATGAGCGCTGTAGTTGGAAGATCGGGATTCATTATCGCTGATACTAAATTTGAATTTGGATTTGACGTGCCTAACAATAGAATTCTATTGGCGGATTCTCTTGGGCCGGATGAATTTCGATTATGGCGAAAATCGGAGTATACGCCGGGGAAGTTACAGGGAAGTTATGATAAACAAATACTACGGGATTGGCTAGTAAACACTGGCTTCAAAGACGTTATCGACACATACTCGAAACAAGGGCTAAAGCCCGTTCCGCCTATTATCCCTCCTGAAATTGTCACCCGCCTTTCGCGCAGGTATATCTATGCTTATGAAGAAATCACGAGAAAAAAATTTCGATCATTGCAATAGTCGCAACAACAAATGGATTTGTCAGTTTGGTTAAAACAGCCTGACCATCGCACCTCGCACATCCTACTCCGGAATTACTTTGCACGAAGTTTTTTCATTTGGTGTCAATTGGAGCGTTAGGTTGTTGTTGGAAGAAGTTATATGTCTACACCCTTGCTTCTGAATTTTCATGATCACCTGATGTTCCGACTATGTGAAGTAAAGCATTGCGGTAAGGCATATAACTTTTATTCCACTGTTATTCTAAGCATACCGTTAGTATCAGAATTTTTCAGCCTTTCGACCATATCGCTGGGAATATCTGAAGCTGCTTTGTCACAGGATACTGATAAGGTTCGAGGACAACAGAAGCTGGATTTCCGGATGACTATGTCTCTTTTATCTAATGCTAATAGGTCATCATTTCCTCGCCCTAATATTATGAATGAGAGTTCGTCCACAATTATTTCCATTCTTATCTGAGCAGAATCTGTTCCTATGGCGTGGCGCAAGCGTTGGTCTAGAAGACCACACCCTTTATTTGAACCGACTCCAATAATACAATCCCCCCTGCGTGAAAGGTCGCCATCCCGTGTTATTTCAACGCTTCTTTTGTGGAAAGAAAGAATATTTGGGTGGCCATGAAACATTACATCGTCTTGAACCAAGTCATTATTGCATAATCAAATATAAATTAAATCTAGCGGGAATCCGTTTTTAAGGTAAATTTAAATTAAAGAATGCGAAGTAGTAAAAAATGAATTGTTACCAGCAGCAGCAGGATATGATAGAGCGATTACAGTATTTTCGCCTGACGGCAGGCTTTACCAAGTAGAATATGCAATTGAGACAGTTAGAAGAGGAACTTTAGCAATAGGCGTAAAAAGTAGAGACGGCGTTATTCTCGCAGTAGAAGAGAAAGCCCGAAAATTGCAAATTTCGAATGTGACACAAAAGATTTTTCAAGTAGACGATCATATAGGTGTGGCAGCAGCGGGATATATTCCTGATGCCAGAACTCAAGTTGACCATGCTAGGTTTTTCGCACAGAGCAATCGGCTTATTTACGATGAACCCGTTGATGTCGAGGGAGTAGCTAAGAATATTGCTGACATGGCCCAACAATTCACTCAGTATGCAGGAGTGAGACCATTCGGCGTAGCCTTAATTCTCGCAGGAGTCGATAAGACTGGCGCTTCCTTATATTTGACTGACCCCAGTGGCACATATATAGGATATGACGCAGTAGCAATAGGCGCCGGTAGCGACCAAGTCACAGAATTTTTAGAAAAGCAATACCAGATCGAAATATCAATGGACGATGCAGGTGCTCTCGCGATGCAGTCTATATATCTCGTGAGCGAAGAAAAGACGGGAACGAGACATGTAAAAATGGCAGTTATTGAGAATGAAGCAAAGACAATGAAGAAGATTGAAGATCAGGATATAGAAAGATATGCCAGTATAGCAAAGGACAAGACACCAAAAACCTAAGCTTTTAAAAATCTTAATATTAAAGGTCCTGGGGCCTCAAATCAAATATATGTCAATAGAAATAGGAGCCCTTGCTCCCAAGATCAAGGTTTCTGAATGGGTCCAAGGCAATCCAATTGACACTACCCAGGAAAAAGGGAATGTTGTAGTAGCCGAGATTTTCCAAGTAAACTGTCCAGGGTGCTTTCTCTATGGGATGCCCGAAGTTATCAACATATATAACCGCTACCGAGGAGAAGCAATTAAGGTCTTCGGTCTGGCCACAGCATTCGAAGATTATGAGAAAAACACTCTTTCTAACTTGAAACTCTTAGTTTCTACCGGTGAGGTAGTCGGAGAGACGTTAAGAGCTTTGAGGGAGTACAACCATCTGCTTCCTGGGAACAAGTTACCTTACAAACTCCCTTTTCCAATTGCAATGGATATGATTGTGAAAGAATCATATCCAATCACCGAAAGTAGAATAATGGATTTCATTGAGGCCAACGTGGAGGGTTATCGTTCGTACAACGAAAATGAGAAATCAGCACTTTTCGATCGTGCTAGGCAGTACTTGAATTTGAAAGAATATTCTGCGAGGACTTTCGAAGAATATTCTCTGAGGGGAACGCCGTCGACAATAATCATTGACAAGAAAGGGATATTGAGGCACAAGGTGTTTGGAGCAAATAATGATTTAGAAAGGATGGTTCAAACCTTGTTGCAAGAATAATGCTAGGTCCTGTTAATATTTCAGTGGCTATGCCTGACTCATTCTTGTCTGACGAGCAAACACTGAGAGACAAAACTCTGAAGATAAGCCAGATCGCTAGAGCATCGTCCATCTTTAGAGTAAGGACCATTTATTTATACCAGGACAGAGATATTCACGCTGGGAAAGCAGATCGCAGGTTAATCAAATTAATTTTGAGTTATTTGGATACTCCGCAATATTTAAGAAAGGAATTGTTTCCGCAAATGCCAGAGTTGAGGTATGCTGGAATCCTTCCTCCCATCAGGGCACCCCATCACAAAGAGTGGCGGGATATAAAGTCCGTAAGAGAGGGGGAAGTAAGAGTGGGGGTTGTAGTACAGGTAAAAGACAAGATCTATGTGGATATAGGGTTAGGTCCTCTAATACGATTCGAGGGCTCGGCGGCTGCTGGAACAAAGGTAAATGTTAAATTAAAGTCTTCATTCCCTAATCTCCGCGCCGAAAAAATAAATCAACAAGATATTAAGTCTTCGTACTGGGGATTTGAAGTCAATGACGCTAAATCTTTGCACACTTTACTCGACCAAATGAGCGATATGGAGATAATCATTACGTTGAGAGAAGGCGAGTCGCTTAAGAATTTTGAACCCAGCCTTTCTCAGAAGTTAAGAGTCAAGAGAAAAATTTTAGTAGTCTTTGGATCCCCCAGAAGGGGGGTCGATGAGATCTTAACAAGTGAGGGATATGATGTTCATTCTTATCCGTTCGTAACCAATATGTTCCCTATTCAAGGAACACAGACTGTCAGATTAGAAGAAGCCTTCTTGGGCACACTTGCAATTATTAACTACTATCTTAATTCATGAAAGCAGCTTCAGATCATGACTACTGTCTGCTCAACCACATTGATAAAGGATCAGGTTATCAAACCCTATCTCTGTTCGATAGGTTATAAATTTATTAACGGGGAACCGACAAAGTTGATTTATCGATGGGCCATCGCAAATATAGTGCACCTCGCCGTGGAAGCATAGCATTTAGACCTAGATCTAGAGCAAAGAGTCTCGAGGCAAGAATCAGGAATTGGCCGGATGTAAATCAAGAAAAACCGAGTCTTATGGGATTTGCAGGATTCAAAGCTGGCGGAATAAATATTTTGACAGTTGATGATAGGGAAAAGACTCCCAATTTTGGCAAGAATTTCTTAAACCCCTCAACAGTCATTGCCACGCCTCCTATTCGAATAGTGGGAATTCGCGGATACAAGGAAGGGGTCAACGGAAAGCAGGTGATATTTGACATGTATGCCAAAGATGCACCCAAAGAGCTTGCGCGTAAGACAGACATTAAATTCAAAGAAGGACTGGTTACCAAGGCCGAGATTGGCTTGGGTTCTGTAGACAATGTAGTCGCGACAGCGGTAGTCCTTCCTCGAGAGGCCAACTTATCGCAAAAAAGGCCCTTTATATTTGAGATAGCTGTTTCTGGTAATGACAATCAGAAGAAATATGAGTATATCAAAAGCCAATTCGGAAAGGAAATCCGCATTAAGGATGTCTTCCAATTAGGACAGCACATTGATGTCCTAGGAATTACAAGGGGAAAAGGCGTGGAGGGCCCAATAACTAGATTTGGAGTTAAACGAAAGCAACATAAATCTAGAAAAAGTGTGCGAGCGGTCGGGACATTAGGACCCATTTCTCCTGCGGTTGTAATGTATACTGTCCCCAGACAAGGTCAAAGGGGGTTCCATCAAAGAACTGAATATAACAAAAGAATCTTGCTAATGTCAACCGTCGGAAATGATAATCAAATATCCATTAATCCGAGCGGTGGATTCAAGCATTTTGGTCTTATCAAAGAAGACTATATAGTGTTACGGGGATCAGTTCCTGGGGTTCCAAAGAGACTGGTGAAACTACGCCAACCTATGAGGGAAACGAACAGAAAGGTAATCGAGCCCAAAGTCATCGAGGTAATGTCAAGATGAAATCAGAAATGGTCGTAAGGTCTCTCGATGGCTCCACAGAACGCACCATGCAGGTGCCTCAGATTTTTCAAACTTCCTTCAGGCCCGAAGTCATTCACAGAGTATATGTTAACTTGCTGTCGCATAAGTTCCAGAAGCAAGGTCGTTACCCAGCTGCTGGAGAATTGGTAAGCGCTGAATCCCGAAATACAGGTCTTGGAATTGCTCGGCTTGCCAGAATTCGTGGACAGGGATTTAGCCGGGCGGGGCAAGCGGCTGCCGTTGCTGGTGTCAGAGCCGGGAGAGTGGCACATCCTCCTGAATCATGGAAGGTAATCTACAAAAAGATAAATAAAAAGGAAAGACGTTTGGGCTTGTGTTCAGCTATAGCAGCTACATCTCGTAAAGATCTTATCGAAGGCAGAGGCCATCATGTTGAGGGAATCTCTGAATTTCCTATTGTAGCATCGGATGCTATAGAGTCGATTACTAAAACGCAAGATCTCCAAAAAACCTTAATAGCGTTTGGACTAGCTAGAGATCTGTCAAGAGCTAGCGGGTCAAACAAGAAGATTACGGAAAGCGGGAAAAAAGGAACGGGGGGCAAACGTGGAGGGACTTGCGCGTTAATAGTAGTAAGGAGAGGATCAAGGATAGCGAGATTATCTAATTCTGTTCCCGGGGTCGATGTCAAGGATATTGAATCCTTAAGCGTATTGGATTTGGCTCCTGGCTCCAAACCAATAAGGTTGACTATCTTTTCAGAGGGTGCATTAGAATACCTGGTACAATTTAAAACGAAAAATCAGGATAATACAGACAGCGAGATCAAAACATGAAAGGGAAAAAAAAGAACAAGAGTGAAATCTCTATTGAAAAAGCAAATACATTATTCATCCAACCCTATGTGACGGAGAAGACTTTTAATATAATTGAGAAAGAGAATAAATTGACATTTATTGTTTCCGAAAAATCCACCAAAAGGGAAATTATTGACGCTATGAGATTAGTATATGAAGCTGATGCAAGCGAGGTAAACACTGCGAAGACAATTCAAGGTAAGAAAGCAATCATAAAATTTAAGTCGGAGGGGGGAGCGCGGGAACTTGCTACGCGGTTGGGACTTGTCTGATTTACACAGGTTCCTAGTTAGGTTTAAAAGGAGTACGCTAACTGGAGATAAATGATTCTGATTGGTCCGTGAATTCAAGTTCAAAGGTTACACATTGCAACAATTGCAATCGTCTTCTATAGAATCTATATTACCGCTTCTCAATTCGCGCCAACGTAGATCGTTGGACAAGAGAGTTGACAAGTATATGAATGATGAGAAGAGAAAATTACGTGAAGAGATTAAGATGGCAAGGGAAGGCAAACTGCGAGGACTTTTAAAAACACATGTTAGAGACATGATAATTCTACCCGACATGATCGGCCTTACGATAAATGTTCATAATGGTAAGGATTTTTCTGCCGTGTCGATTAGGCCAGAAATGATTGGACATTACCTCGGCGAATACGCCATTACGAATAAGAGGGTCCAACATGGAGCTCCAGGTGTGGGCTCTTCTAGATCTAGTCTGTATGTTCCATTGAAGTGAGCATTATATGGGAAAGTCTACTTACGCATTTCAAGAATTTGATAAGTCCAGGCATGTGAGAGCAAGAATAAGGGAGAAGGATATTTCTCACAAGCATTCAAGGGAGATTGCAGTTGCTATCAAGGGCATGTCTCTGGAGAAATCAAGAGAGTTTCTCGAACGGGTTTTGTCAAAGGAAATTGCTGTGCCATACAGAAGATACAACAATGAAGTTGCGCATAGGTCCAATATCCGTGATGGTTTTTTTGCAGGCAGATTTCCACAGAAAGCCACTAAGGAATTTCTGAGACTCCTCGACAACTTGGAATCTAATGCCGAGTATAAGGGTATGGATCTTGACAGGCTTACGATAATTAGTGCCGTAGTGCACAAAGCAAGAAAACTCGAGCGATTTATGCCGAGAGCCATGGGGCGGTCGACTCCAAAAATAGACACGTTGGTGCACGTGGAGTTGGTTGCTCAGGAGATAAGATAGGAACAATGAGTGCTGTAAAAAACGTTATTAAAAGTAATTACAGAAATATGGAACTTGACGAATTTCTCTCGCAAACATTAAAGGACGCAGGCTACGGATATGTGGATGTACAGAAAACTCCAATTGGAACGAGGATCACCCTATACGTCACTCGACCCGGGTTAGTGATAGGTCGTAAGGGATCCGGAATTAAGGATCTTACTACTAAACTTGAGCAAAAGTTTGGTCTTACTAGTCCCCAGATCTCCGTCATGGAAGTCGCCGTTCCAGAACTCAATCCCAAGATAATGTGCAACAGAATAGCTCAACTGATTGAGAGAGGAACAGCATTTAGGAGAGCAGCTTTGTGGACGATTAACACGGTAATGAACGCCGGTGCCTTGGGAGTAGAAGTTTCCGTTGCAGGAAAACTCCGGAGTGAGCGTGCTCATTTCGAAAAACATTCTGCCGGAATAATTCCAAAAAGTGGAGATGTAGCATCCCGTGTCGTTGACATTGGGATTACACATGTGTTGACCAAGATGGGTCTGATGGGTGTGCAACTTCGAATAGCTTTGAGAAATGAGCTCCCCCAAGAGTTTGAAATCATAGACACCCAGGGTGACAAGGAAGAACAATCCAAGTCTGAAACTGACACCACAATTGAACCGGATGTACTCTCTACAGACAAAATTTCTCATTCGTCTACTGAACAACAACAAGAGAAGGCATTGGCTGCAGGAGGTAGCACGAATGGCTAGGGTTAAATTAAAAATTTTGCAGGAGATGAATCAAACTGATTTGGCTGAGAAACTCTCTGAGCTAAAAGCTGAATTGCTGAAGTTGAAGTCAGAACGAGCAAAAGGTACTCTAAAAAAGGAAACCGGTAGCATTCGATGGATAAGAAGAGACATTGCAAGGATATTAACGATCTTAAATGAAAGAAAGGATAGCGCAGCATGATTAAAGCAGATACGGTTCTATGTCATGAACTCATTGGACTGAAAGTTCGTATTTTAGATAATACCGGAGGGACAATGAGAAAAATAGCTGGGAGCATTATCAAGGAAACAAAGAATACATTTTCGATACGAACATCACTTGGAACTAAAGTTATACCTAAAAGAAATGCCACTAAAATCGAGATCTCGCTAGACTCAGGGGTTTGCTTTATAAGAGGTTCGTCATTGATAGGAAGACCAGAGGATCGGCTCTCAAGGAACAGTTAAGGCGATAATTATGGTTAGAAATATTGGAATTTCACTTGTCCCACCAAAAAAGTCGTGTAATGATCGCTTATGTGCTTTTCACGGCTCTCTTCCTGTAAGGGGCAAGTTGTTCAACGGCATGGTGGTAAGCTCAAGAGCAACTAAAATGGTTGTGGTTGCAAGGGAATTTCCCCACCCAGTTACTAAATATAAGAGGTTGGAGAGAAGCCGGTCGAAAGTACACGCTTATCTACCCCCGTGTATTAGCGCTACAGAGGGCCAGCAGGTAAAAATAGCTGAGTGTAGGCCCCTCTCTAAAACTATTTCATTTACTGTTATAGAGGCAAGTGAGAAAAATGGCAGCTAAAACGAGAGCCGTTTCAGCAAAAGGCGTAGAAGAATTTCGTCCATATATCACCAGAGCGCTTCCAGTTACAGCCTCGCTGGTTTGTGCCGACAATACAGGCGCTAAGATATTAAAGATAGCTATGGTTAACCGATGGAAAGGAAGACATTCCAGAATGCCATCAGCTGGGGTTGGAGATTTTGTAACGGTGACCGTAAAGAAAGGCAAAGCAGAACTTCGAAAACAGATTTTTGGAGCGGTTATAATAAGACAAAAGTATCCCCTCAGAAGGCTAAATGGACAGAGGGTTACATTTGAGGACAATGCGGCAGTCTTGGTTACGCCCGAGGGAGAAATTAAGGGCACAGATATTAAAGGCCCAGTAGCTGCAGAATCAGCTGAAAAATGGCCAAGAATAGCAAATCTTGCTTCAATAATCATATAGGTTTATGGACATGTCAAAAATAAATCCAAAGTTAATGCATATGTCAAAACACAGCCGCGATGCCTCGATTGCAGCTCATCTTGACGACAATTTGAACAAGCAGTACAGTCTAAGATCGTACCGAGTGATAAAAGGCGACACGGTAAAGATAATGAGGGGTGAATACAGCGGAATTGAAGGCAAAGTGGAATCTGTGAACACAGTACGTGGGACCCTCGCAATTGAAGGTATCCAAAGAGAAAAAGTACGCGGAGGAAACGTGAAGGTGAAAATTCATTCTTCTAATGTCTTGATTTCGAATTTCAATATGGATGACAAATACCGCCAAAATAGGCTTCAGCGGCGAGAATCCAAAGAAAATTCCAAGAGTTCTAGGAAACCTAAAAAACAACGAACGCAGAGGCGTACGAATAAGGAGAAACGACAGTAATGGCAAACAAAGGCGGGTACACCAGATTAAAGAGGCAGATGGCTCCAAAGTTTTGGAAGATTGAGAGAAAGCATAGTAGATTTGTTCTCAAAGTCCATCCTGGCCCACATTCGAAAAGTACGGCTTATCCATTAGGAGTAGTATTGAGAGATATTTTGAAGGTTTGCAGCACGATGCACGAAGCTAAGAAAATTGTGAATGCTCAGAAAATAAAGGTCGACGGCAGGATATGTTCAGATGTGAACACTGGGATAGGCTTGATGGACGTAGTGGAGCTCGTTCCTACTGGAGAAGCTTTTAGGTTCGTTGCAAAAGATTCTGAAGTTCTAAAACCAGTTGCTATCTCTAACCTTGAAAAAACGTCGAAAATAGCTAAGGTCAGGAGTAAAGTTATGATCAAAGGTGGAAAACTACAATATGGGTTTCATGATGGTAATACGATTATTAGCAATGATATCATGAACGTCGGAGACAGCTGTATTGTTAATCTTCCTGACCTAAAAGTCCTGACACATATCAAATTTGAAAGAGGATGTTCCGCTTTGATAACTCGAGGCGAAAACGCAGGCATAATTGGCAAAGTTGAAGATATCAGGGATGGTGTGTTTTCTCTTCCCAAACGGGCTTTACTATCGTACGCCGACAGATCGGTCGAGCTGCCTGTAGATATTGTAATTGCTGTGGGTTCGGAAGTCCCTGCCCTCAAGGTGAGTTAAGATTGGGTGCTGAAGCAAATATTTCTCCAATGAAAAACATAGGAATAGCCAAGGTCGTGATAAATATCGGCGTTGGACGATCAGGAGAACCTGTTGAGAAGGCAAAAAAAGCCTTGGATGCACTGACTGATCAACAACCCAAGGTTTGTGGAGCAAAGAATAGTATTAGAGACTTCGGGATACACAAAGGGGAGCCAATAGGGGCGATGGTGACATTGAGAAGGGATAAAGCAGTAGACTTTTTGAGGAGAGTTATCTCGGCCAAGGGAAACACGATTAAGGCCTCTTCTTTTGATAATTTCGGAAATTTATCCATCGGAATTCATGAGCACATAGATATCCCGGGCACTAAATATGACCCTGAGATAGGGATCTTCGGTATGGACGTGTGTATGGCACTGTCTCGGCCCGGATATAGAATTTCCAGGAAAAGAAATAAATCTAGCATAGGAAAAAGCCATAGAATAACAAGAGAAGATGCGATAAGTTTTTTGAAACATAGCTTTGGAGTTGAAATAACATAATGCCCAAACCTAGAGAATATAGTATAACAGGCAGAAAACAAGTAGCGCATGGAAAAGGAACAAGATGGTGTAGAAGATGCGGTCAATATACTGCGTTGATACAAAAATATAACTTGATGCTGTGCAGACAATGTTTCAGAGAAGTAGCTTCCAGCTTAGGTTTTATTAAATATCAGTAAAGGGGTAATGATACAGACTTGCCTGCTCTAAATGTTTTGTCTAACCTATTCACAACTCTATATAATAACGAGACGAGAAGGAAAAGAGAGTGCATAGTAATTCCAGCTTCCAGATTTGCAAGCGATGTTTTGCGCGCCATGCAAAAATACCGCTACATAGGAGAATTCGAACAGATTGATGATGCACGTGCTGGCAAGTTTAGGATACAGCTTTTAGCCAAAATTAACAAGTGTGGTGTTATAACTCCTAGATTCAGTGTAAAAAAAGATGAATATTTGAATTGGGAGCGTCAATTTCTTCCCGCCTACAGCATGGGAATCTTGGTCGTTTCCACAAGCAGAGGGATAATGTCACATCATGAAGCTCAAGACAACGGCCTGGGAGGTGTACTAATAGGTTATGTCTTCTAAAGATAAGGCTGCGGCTGAACTCACGATCCCCGAGCACGTTAGTGTAAAAAAACAAGACGATCATATCGTTGTCACTGGAAGGAAGGGAACTATCAGCAAAGATATTCACAAATTGCCAGCTATGATAACTGTGGGAGACAGGATTATAACTATAGAACCTCCCGGGAAAAGGAAAAGAGACCTAGCGATAACAAATACAGCGAGAAGCATTATCAATAACATGATGAAAGGTGTCGAGAAAGGCTTTAAATATAAGTTGAAAATAGTCTTCGCACATTTTCCAATATCAGTTAGAGTAAAAGGCAGAGAAATACATGTGGAAAACTTTTTTGGTGAACGATCGGCGAGAATTTCACATATTGTAGGCGATACAACAAAGGTGAACATAATTGCTGACGATGTCGTCGTTGAAGGTCCCAGCCTCGAAGATGTCTCTCAAACAGCCGCCAATATCGAATCGTCAACAAAAGTAAAGGGAAAGGATCAGAGAGTATTCTTGGATGGGTTGTACATCTATTCTCGGGAGGAAGGAGGATAATGATCTAATGTTTGAAGCCGGGTACAAAAGTTCAGTCAATTTCATTTCTGAAATAATGATGTCAACCCTGCGACTTCCTGCTATCTGCCATTTTCTGATATTTTTAAATTCCAATATGGGGGAGCATAAATAACGGGAGATGTTGATTTCTTGGTGCCTATGCTCTGCGCAGATATGTTTGGAAGGTTAAACCCAATGCGAATGTCAGGGTCTAATAATTCTAGTAATTCACCAGCAAAGATGCTATTAATTGAAGGGCAAGACATATTTGAATTGCAGAAATTTTTTTATAGAGAGTAAGAGAGCGAGATAATGAAGGCAGTTATTCTTGCTGGCGGACTGGGTAAAAGGTTGAGACCGCTGACTGACGAGAGGCCCAAACCTATGATAGAGGTCCTTGATCAGCCAATCATAGAATGGCAGATAAAATGGTTCAAAAAGTTTAGAATAGAGGAAATTGTAATTTGTGTAGGATATCTTAAAGAACACATTATCGACTATATCGGTAGTGGGAGTAAATTCGGAGTAAAGGTAGGGTACGCTGTAGAAGAGGAGCCGCTCGGTACTGGCGGAGCACTTAAGAATGCTCAAAGCCTCTTAGGGGGAGCAGAAAATGACGGTTTCTTTATGGTAAATGGCGATATCTTGACAGATTTAGACCCAAATATATTGCGGGATGACATGACATCGTCGGCTTTGGCTGTTGTTCCGCTAAGAAGCCCGTACGGTGTAATTGAGTTAGATGGAGGCTCTAATATTGTCGGTTTTGCTGAAAAGCCCCAGATTAAAGACAGATGGATAAATGCTGGGGTATACTACTTTGGATCAGAGGTTTTTAACTATCTCCCAGATAGTGGGAATATAGAGATCACGGCTCTCCCTGTAATGATTAAAGACAGAAAAATCAGGGCGATACGGTATGAGAAATCTTTTTGGCGATCCATTGACTCCCATAAGGATATTGAAGAAGCTGGTAGAGAAATCAAGAACAGTAGACTACTAGCTTGAAAGCCGAGCACATAGGGTATAGTCTGGGAACGCTGACTACCGCTAGAGAGATGCTATTGGCAGGGAGGCTAGCAGACCATAACTCTAACACACACTCCATATGGGTACCAGAGTCATGGGGACGCGAAGCATTCTCTTCCCTTGGAGCACTTACTCAAGTAACTAATAGGGTTAAACTTGGAACATCTATCGCAAGTATTTTTTCACGATCACCAGCAACAATAGCGATGTCGGCTGCAACGGTGGATATACTCTCCAACCAAAGAATGATAATAGGCTTAGGAGTCGGTACGCCTGCCTTAGCTGAGCATTGGCATGGCTTGAAGTTTGAAAACCCCGTTGAGAGGATGAGCGAATATGTGGAATGTATACGTCTTATCCTAACAGGGGAGGTCGTGAATTACAAGGGAACCTTTTGCACGCTAAAGAACTTTAAATTGTCATTTAAACCAAATAGGTCAAACATTCCTATATTCGTTGCCGCTGTAAACTCTAAGATGATCATGTTGTCTACCGTGGTAGCGGATGGTGTATTGCTCTACCTTCGTCCAGAACATGAACTTCGAAGGATTGTCTCAATCCTTAGGTCTAATCAACAGGATAGAAATTTTGAAATTGGTTGTGTTTTTATAACAGCAATATCGGATAAGAATCCAGAAAAAGGAAGGGAGCGAGCAGCTAAAACTATCGCATTTTATACGTCGGTTGGCCATTACTACAACAGGTTTTTGGCAGATAATGGATTTAGAAATGAAGTACATGACATAACGACGGAGTACCAATCTAATGGACTAAATGCTGCGACCAAAATGGTGCCCGATAAAATGTTGAGATCTCTGGCCATTTATGGAAGTCAGGAAAACGGCATCAAATCACTGAGGAAATTTATTTCAACTGGCATCTCATTGCCGATATTGCAGATTAACCCAGTGGAAGATGATACAGAAGGCTCAATAAGAGATATTATTACTACTTTCAACAAAAATGACTGAAGAAGTTGCCATAGTTGCTTCCGAAACATCTAAGTTCACAAAAAAAACAGATTCCTCTGTTTATTCATTGGCTTGTGATCCTTGTCTCAAAATTTTTAGAAAAATGAATATTGACCGAGGCGAAGTCGACGCGGTGATTCTTTCCACCTGTTCTCCACTTCAATACACTTCAAGTATAGTTTCAGAAATGTTGGGCTTAAAGCCTCGGAAATCTTGTCGTATAGACAACCTCTGCAATTCTGGAACTGCAGCGGTAATTTCAGCATTTTCTGAAATAGCCGCAGGACTTTGTGATTGTGCTCTGGTCATTGGCGCCGAATGTGGAAACAATGTTTCAGCCAAGAAACTTCAATGGGATCTAACTAGAGGTTCTTTTAATCTTCCCGTCCATTGGGCATCTTTATTTGCTCGCTCTCATATGCGAAAGTTTGGAACTACCGAAGAGCAAATGGCCGCAGTATCAGTTAAAAACCACAGGAATTCCTCTAAAAACCCTCTTGCCTTGTTCAAGAATCCGATCACCCTCGAAGAGGTCATGAATTCAAAAAAGATCTCAGATCCTATAAAAAGACTTGACTCCTCATTTGTTTGCACGGGTTCTTCTGCCCTGCTATTAGCCTCAAAGGCGAAGGCTAAGCAATTGACTGACAATCCGATCTGGATAAGAGGAATAGGACAGAAAACAAGCGGCGCCAGTTTGTCCCTAATGCTCGCGGACGACGATGTGGGCTTAATGACAACCCGGGAAGCTTGCCGACAGGCTTATGACATGTCTGGCATTAAGCCGCAAGAGATTGATGTCGTTGAATTACACGATGCATTTACTATCATGGAAATTATGGCCTACGAAGATCTGTTTTTGACGCCGAAAGGGGAAGGTGGAAAATTTGTTGCCCAACAGCAAATATCAACTAATCCCCGTGGAGGGTTATTGGGCTGTGGGCACCCTGTTGGATGCACAGGAGTGGCTCAGACTGCAGAAATAGCAGCCCAACTAGCTGGACGGGCCGGAAGGACTCAGATTAAAGGTTGCTCAACTGGCTTAGTCCATAACATGGCCGCTGCTGGAACTTCATCAGCAGTTATTATATTGAGCAGGTGATTCTAAAGTTGATTAGTGAACAATTCTTATGCAATCTTAGAAGAAGCAGATTTGCTATCCCTTATTGCATTAGATGCGGTTTGCCTGTGTGGCCGCCCATAGACCAATGTTATTTTTGTATGTCTAGGGTAAAGCTAAGAAGAATAAGATCTCCTGTAGGGAGTATAATCGAGTTTACAACCGCCCGTAATTTGTGTAGTCCTATCATATTTGGGGTCGTTAAAATAAACGGGATTAAATTAGTAGGTTCCTTAAAATCCATTTCGCCACAGGTAGGAATGCGTGTAAAGATGATAAATTGTGGAGTATCAGGTGAAGGCACTCCATTCTATGAATTCCAGAAATACTGATAGGCTATGGGTGATCTATAAGTTGTTAAATTATTCCGCATCATCCTAGTGAATAGAATATATGTTCAAACCAAGTTCATTTAAGGCTGTGACGTCTCATGACCTTTGATAGATTCGTTGATGACAGGTTACTTACGAGCAGAGACGCTCTCAATAAGTCTCAATTGAAGCTCAAACTGGTCGATATCGACGAAAATGCAAGAGACTATTCCCAGAGATTTGGCCAGAGGGTTCTGATAAAGAAAATTTTGGTTACGATTAGATATATGGACACGGAGCAGATAGAAGAAGTCGAACTAGATTTGCAAGAGTTAGAGTCCAGAATTAAAAGGGAAAGACTCTTCTCTTCATCGAACAGGTGGGTTTCACCTAATGAGATAAAGAATAGCTATATAGTTGCAAGCCGACATCTGGACTTACTGTCTGACGCAATAGCCCTCGACATAATCTCATTCTAGGCTTTGCAGCTCCGCGTCTAGCTCCAGACCTTTTAGCATGACGCCCGAGGCGAGTTTACCTCGAGAAATCGAGCGCCGCTGATCAGACTCGAACTGATGACCCACTGGTTAACAGCCAGTTAAGCTTCATAGCCCTCATGCGAGAAAGACCATGCATTTGCTCTACCAGGCTGAGCTACAGCGGCGCAGTATAGTGGAATTCCAACGCAAAAATAAATGTTTAGGCAGCGATATGCTTGATCCTCTTCAATATACGATACCGGCGTTCTAGCCCGACAAATCAGAAATATTTTTTAGACAGACGAATCACGACTCCCCCCTTGCATCTGTTCCCTTAACAGGAAATGTGTCAGATTCAGTGACACATCCCTTTAGATGGTTTAAGTCCCGGATGCATACGCTTAGAGGGGGGCTAACCATCCTACAGCGAGGTAAGTAGGTGACTCGATTATTATCTTAGAATGTAAGGCAGCTAATAGTGAAACAGACTTTTTTTCGTACAAAGTGACCGTGAACTTTCTAAGGCCTCGGCCACTTTCTTCGGCGTATCATTCTCCATAAAGGGAATAGCCGCCACCACTTTTACTTTAGATACTTTTTCGATGGTTTGTATTAGCGCCTCCTTCTTAACCTGACCCTTCCAATCAGTTAGATCATTGAGTATAATCCCCCTAACTTTTAGGCTATAATCAACGCAAGCACTCAAAGTAAGTAGAATATGATTTATCATTCCTGTTTGGAACCTCGCCACCACTAGAACAGGAAGGTTTATGGCTCTTGCGAAGTCAGCAAGGCTCTTATTTCTTGTCAAAGGAACCAGGATTCCCCCTATCCCCTCAACGATCATTCTATCATGTACGGAAGCGAGTTTATAATAACATCTTATTGCTCGTGATATGTCAACCCTTGCAGACCTTTTTACAAGACTAGCAGTATATGGAGCTGTGGGTAAAGAGTAAAAAAAGGGATTTATGGTGTCGTATGTATCGCGTACGTCTGCTACAGTAGCGAGTATTCCCGCATCCGCCGATTTATATTTCAAGCTGTATTTTTTGTCTGCGGTAGCGAATGGCTTCATTACCCCAACATCTAATCCTTTTTTTTTCATGCTCCATGCTATAGCTGCGGCAATTGTTGTCTTTCCAACACATGTGTCAGTCCCAGTTATAAAGAATCCTTTCTCTCCCAAGACAATAGTTTATTATTTCCTGTAGCTTGGATTTATTTGGATTGGATTTACAACAAGCAGATAAACAATTTGTTTGGCATCCCTACACTCAAATGAATGACTGGTTGAAATCGGACAACAAGGTGATTGTGCGGGGTGATGGGTTTTATCTAGTAGATTCTGAAGGTAATAGATATCTCGATGGTTGTGCTAGCATGTGGTGTAATGTCTGGGGTCACAGTAGAAAGGAAATCATATCTTCGATAACAAGACAAGTTAAACGACTGCAACATTCGACACTTTTCGGCTTGAGCAACCAACCTGCAACAGAACTTGCAGAAATCTTACTTAAAATTGCAAAACAAATGGATCATGTATTTTATTCTGATAATGGATCAACGGCAATCGAAGTTGCTTTGAAAATGGCCCTTCAATACTGGAGAAACAAGGGCAATACAAAAAAAAACCGATTTCTCTCCTTGGAGCACGCTTACCATGGTGACACGATAGGAGCTATGTCAATAGGTTATGTTCCGCAATACTTTCGCCCCTACAAATCCATCTTGAGGTTGTCAATAAAGATTCCTCCTCCAGAGTCTATCACTCTGCTCAACAGTCGTCATTGTATTGATCAGGAGTACATTGAGGGGCTAGAAAAGATTTTTTCAAGGTATAGTACCACATGCTGCGCAATGGTAATGGAAAGTGGTGCACAGATAGCTGGCGGCGTTAGAGTATATCCCACTGGCTTCCAGAAAACAATATCAGAGTTATGCCACAAGTACGGCATACTGCTAATACTCGATGAAATTGCCACTGGGTTCGGTAGGTTAGGAAATATGGTCGAATACTTGGCGCAGAGGTCCAATCCGGATATAGTTTGCTTGGGAAAGGCTCTTACAGGAGGCTATTCGCCTCTTGCTGTTACCCTCTGCAGGAATGAGATTTACTCCAATTTCCTTTCAGATTACTCAGAAAATAAGCACCTTTTTCATGGACACACTTATACAGGTCACCCAGTAGGATGTTCTGCGGCGATAGCAAATATTAGACTATACATGAAACAGAATCTCATAAGTAGGATTCGAAAAAACAGCATTTATTTCCGAAACAGGCTCAAAGAAATCCAGGCTTCCTCAATTGTAGGCAGAGTTGTACACAAAGGTTTTCTGGGCGCATTAGACTTAGTTATTAACAACGAGAAAAAAGAACATCCAATACAGATGCTTAATGATCATGGCAATAGAATTCGACCCAGTTATTTTATAATGGAGGAATCACTCAAAATGGGTGTATTCGTAAGGAGTTTGGGAAGTACAATCGTTGTAATCCCTCCCCTTGCGATATGTAAGAAAGATTTTGCATTTCTATTGGATGTAATATACGAAATAACTCAAAAAATTGAGGGCATGGTGTAGAAACAATGCGGAGAGACTTGCATAATATCTCCTCCGGGACTCCTTTTTTTACACTGCTCAAATTGAATTTACAAAATTGGAGAGTTTGCTCTAAAATGGTTAACCGTCCGTGGGATGGGTTACCCCTGGATCCTATCCATCAACTCCATCCGAATTGAGTGACAATTCAGGTCCAAATAACAAAGTTCATTAGTTGCGGGGTTCACTAGGAAACGCCCCTTTGTCATAGATTCGGTTCAGATTTTAGAATGAAGACCTTTTCCGAATTTACCCGACTTGCCATCCTTCGCATACCGCATATTTTTCTAACTTTCCCCAACTGTTAACATTTAACAGCTGTATAGTCATAAAACTGTGATAAAATCTTCAAAAATGGTATCGTTTTCATATTTGCCGTTGTATATTGGACATAACAGCCGTGAAGGTAAAAAAAGGGTCTTGCCTAATCGGGGTCTAAAAAGGGGTCCTTATTCAAACGTTTTTCTTACAACCTGAAAACTGCGAAATCCGCTATTAACGCTTAAGAGGAGGACCCATAGCCTAAGCAGGCGTCAATATGCTCCCTATACACCCCACCACTTTCCGTGTCAGCACCCGGTCCAGAAAATGCCTTATGATGACTAAACTTCTCTTCGAGAAAATTTGCTCGAACAGTGCCAGGAGCAATAGTTCATAAATAATATACCGAGATCATCTATTCAGAATATTCAATTCTGTATCAAAAAACCCCCACAGATTCTACTAAATTTCTAATAACTTATTTATCGATGATATCAACCAAGAAACTTACTTCATATCGGGTACCTTAAGGCCAATCCCTTTTATCATTCTCAAATCTTCTTGTATAAAATTTCCTGCCGTAGTAAGATAGCCTCCGCTGATAATTCCATTGGCACCTCCCTTCAAGGCTAAAACTTGTTGGGCCCCCAGATGGACTTCTCTACCACCGGCAATTTTCAAAATTGCTTTAGGCATTACAAATCGCCATACGGCAATCGTCTTTATTGCGTCGGCGGGGCTTAGGGGAGACAAACCCGCTAAGGGAGTTCCTTTCCTTGCCATCAGGATGTTTATAGGCACCTCATCTGCCGCCAATGATCGTATAGCGACCCCCAGTTCAATTCTCTGTGTAGGAGTTTCGCCCATTCCTATTATTCCACCACAACATAGCTCTAGACCTTCTTCTTTTACAATTCTTGCAGTATTAACCCTGTCCGAATAATCATGTGTTTTGCAAATCTGTCCAAAAAAACTTTCCGACGTTTCCAAATTATGGTTGTACCGTTTCACTCCAAGTGATTTAAGTCGTCTCGCCCTTTGCCGTGTAATAAAACCTAGAGAAACGTTAACATCAATCTTTAGGGTTTTCTTTATTTCTTCAATGGTCTTACAGATTTCATCAAAATCTTTGTCTGGTGCGCTCCTATAAACACAGACAAGACAAAAGCTGGTAGCGCCACTTTGTTGAGCTTTTTTAGCCTGTTCGATGATTGCGTATATAGGTAATAGAGGATATTTGTTTATACCTGATTCTGAATCATAAAAAGTAGATTGTGCACAGAAAGAACAATCTTCTGGACATCTACCAGATTTTGCGTTGATTAGTGTCTCCACGTCAACCAGATCACCGGCAAATTTTCGAGTAATCATGTTGGCGCAATCTGCGAGGGGCATAATATGCCCTGTACGAAGTAAGCGGTTAGCTTCTTCGAATTCGACCTTACCCCCTTCAAGCACCTTTTCCATTGCACGATAAATGAAAGATACATTGTCGTCAAGGTGGTCTATCACGCAAAAAAGAGTTGGTCTTTGCATATATAATTGATACTTTTAATATCTGGGTCCTTAGCAACTCGAAGTTCTTTCTAAACTCGAGTTTAGAAAGATTCTTACTTTTGATGGATACATCCAGTCATCAGCATCTGCACAAAATGCTAAATCAAACCTAAACTATTTCATTCGAGGAACGGCCATGAAAGTTTAGATGCTTTGAAGCACATAATACTCAAGATGCTAATAGCTATTTTTAGTTGTAGGGATTTGAATTAATCTACTACAATCTTATTTTCAAACCTATTCCTTAAGATAAAGACACGCTAAGGAATATATTGGTCTTATCTAAGAAATCCAGCTGTAGTGCTGCTTCCCGCAGGTACTATACGAAATTCATTGGGTAAGATACAGAACAATAATTCTCTTACATGGAGGTGTGGTTCGTTCACCTGATTTGGTAGTATTTTTTCCCCTGACAGTAGTAAATGATGACAAACTATATCTTGCATCAATCTGGCTAATGATGTGTCGCTACGTCGTTTTCGGTGTGGTTGAATATATTTTAATGCGCGGAACGAAAAGCGATAGAGATGTATGATGTCGTCTGACTTGAATACATATCATCTAAAATGCAAATATCACAAGCTAAGGTAAGGTATATTACATGACAGCAAACAACTATGCGAGAGAGAAGCTTGCAGAAATAAGAAGAAATAATTTGTACAGGGCACTAAAAAGAATAT
>JBPCNB010000338.1:0-2266 GCA_051001675.1 Nitrososphaeraceae archaeon
GTTTGTTTTATTAGCGCGCATACGATGTAGTTTACAATGCAATGAGAGAAAACAATTTCCATCATTGCAAATAGATTGTCTTTTCCTAAGGAATTCATTCGTAAACCAATCCGAGTAAGGAATCTTAGGAAAGAATAGAGATAGAAATACTAACAGAAATAACATTCTACTGAGCATGTACAAAACAACGAAAATCCTGTGAGCCAATTAGGTAATAGTTATGGGTAGAACCGCAAAAAAAGGAAGGAGGCGATAAAATAACAGAGAATCAATACACCAGAACTGTTGAGGAGGTGGAGAGTATCATAGCTCAAGCTGAAATAGACGCTAAGAGCTTCGTAGCAATTGGGCGGGAAATCTTGCTGTTATACGAGGAGAATGTGAAGGAGCCTAGATAATCAGACTACAACTATACTAGAACATGCGAAGTATAAGATTGACGAGAAATATAACTAAAAATGAAAGGAAAGTGTAGTTATTGTGGTATGACATACAGTCAAGCTTATCCTCGTAAAATAGCATATCATGAAACTGAGGATGGAGATTATTTAACCTATAAATAATCTTTAGGAGTAGTAAAAAGGACATGATTTCCTTAACAGCTATAAAGCGGTGTTAACATGATTAAAACCATGGTGTTAAAGTTGGAGCCGGATATCGTTATCTTTCAAAAATGTAGTCATTGTGGGAATATAATGGTTGCAACACTTCATGTGTTTGTCGGTGACACCAATCGTTGTAATCTGTGCAACAAGGACTTTATCATAATGGGCGCTAATCGTAATTAAACGACTTGTTAACCGTTCTTAATTAGTGATTATAGACATGTTATTTATTAGAGTGTGATTGTAGAGTTTTCTGGTGAAGTTAGTTCAATATCGACGTCTGTTCCAATCTCCAATTGATGCCTTCGAGAAAATCCGGCTAATGTCTCCCATACGTATTGTGCCTCTTTATTTGGACCATAAGAAGGACAAATTGGAGAGGAGAGGCAAGGCCTCAGGTTCTCTTCAATATGAACTACTGACCCCGTCCCATTTATCCAAATAATATCTATCGGAAATTTCATATCTTTCATCCAGAATCCTTGTCTTGAGGCCCCTTCATACACGAATACCATTCATTCATTCTCTTTCATTTGGTCTCTGATGGAAAGTCCTTTGGCTTGTTGCTCGTATGTAATAGTTAGATCCGCTACGAGCTCTACCCCGTTAACTCTAATCCTTGCTTGTAAAGAGCTATAGTTCAAGATATTAGTTACATACAAGGGATTATGGGTCTTTGCATTAGCTGCATATGATATTGATTGTACAAAGAGAAAAAAAGATCCAACTAGCAGGGCAACCAACCCAATCGTTACAAAGATGAATTTAATAGCACTTATGCGCCTCTATAACACTATTAACTTGAGTTATAGATAGATATTGGTTATTCCGTACATAATTTTGATTTTTAACAAAATCAAGGAAACTTTCCTGAACAAGCGACGACTGTGGGTTTGCGATACAATTATAACATTTTGTTAGATAATATTATCTATTTAATGTTAAATGATGCTGTTCAACACAAGGAGTCCGAAATCTTGTTTAATAGGGCGAAAGTCGTGCTACCATATGGTGTCAATAGTCCTGTTCGCTTCTATGAACCGTTTCCATTCTTTGCCGCTTCTGGCAAAGGTAGTAAGATTGTAACTGCTGACCATAATACATATATAGACTATTGTATGGGGTATGGGGCCCTTTTGCTTGGTCACGCATACGGCACAGTAACTAACTATGTCAAAGCACAGCTCGATAATGGAAGCCTGTTTTGTGTACCGACTGAAAACGAAGTTAACCTGGCAGAATTGTTTTCTAAAATAATTCCCTTTGCTGAAATGACAAGAATTACTAATACTGGTGCTGAGGCTACCATGAATGCTATAAGGCTGGCCCGTGCCTTTACTAAAAAGAAGAACATTATCAAATTTGATGGATGTTATCACGGAGCATACGATTACGTGCTGGTCAATCCTGGTCCAAAGGGTAGAGGAGTTCCTTCATCAGATGGAAGCCTAGACGAAGCGGCATCGCACACGCTGGTACTTCCTTACAATGACTATGCAAAACTGGAGCAAGTCGTAGAGACAAATGACAATGTAGCCTGTATAATAATAGAACCAGTTATCGCCAACACGGGTCTTATATTGCCCGAAAAGGAATATCTTAGTAATATCAGAAAAATAACAAGGAAAGAAAATATTGTGCTAATATTTGATGAAGTAATA
>JBPCNB010000339.1:0-2078 GCA_051001675.1 Nitrososphaeraceae archaeon
TCATTGGAGTCTGGGTTTGCTCATTCATACTTATTGAAAGTCTTACTAAGCTTTAGTTTTTTCGTCAACAATTTACGAGCGTATGTCAACAATTTACGTCAAATGTCAACAATGCTAATCTTGGAAAATTAGATCGTCAACAATATTGTCAACAAACAATTAATTTCAACCTCAAACAAGTGCGAAGTGCGGGATTTGAACCCGCGATCCCGAGCTTGGGAAGCTCGTACCTTAACCGGGCTGGGCTAACTTCGCTCGGTATTCTTACTGGAATAGTAACCAAGGAATCTCTATATATTCTGAGTGTACCTGATATATTCAATAGACATAAAAAAAGTTATTCGAAAAACAACCGTCCATTATTCATGATAATTTAGCTGCTACCCTATGTTTACCTCATCCTATGATCCTCGTATTGAATAAAGCAAGTCGTTGTGGATAATAAGTACATTATTACGAATTGCTCTTTGTTGCATCACATGATTACTAATCTAATTGCTATCCGAATTCGTAATCTTGATGGCGTTAGACCAATCAAATAAGATATGACGGCTCCTACTGACGAAAAATTGAATAAGCGATATACTGAAGCTGGTATGGGTTAGAAATGAAATAAATTATAAGTGGAATTAGTAGTGTTATATAGATATATGAAGAAGGAATTTATTGCTTCTAGAATCGAAGCAGCTCAAGACAATAGTCCTTATGTTTACATATCCTTTAGTGATCCTAGTGATTACAAACCTGGAGCAGAAAAGCAACAAAATCCTTTTGGCTCGAATGTAATGGCATTTACATCGCCAGACGATCTAATGCGAAACCTGCCCAAGGCAATGTCTAATATCTCCAGGATGATGGGTGGAGGGGGTGTAACTGATTCACATACGTTCAAGATAAGTATGAGAGAATATGAGGACATGAATGTAAAGGTGGGCGATAAAGTCACAATAGATATTAAAAAGTCAGATAACATTGGTGGGATCTAAGTTTCTGTTTAATCTCGACGTGAATCTAATTCAAATAGTTTCGATACCAACTGCACCGATTTAGATATTTGCTGTACCTATGCTTTGGAAGCAAGAGAAGCCCGCTATCTAACGGATGGCTTCAAATAGGGATCTTCTCCCACCACGCTGAGGAGAAAACCCTTCTATCATATTTACGGCCCGAAGATCGTTCAGAACCAGCTTCTTAATATTCCCGCGGTAAGGACGATATGTTGATTCCAAATTTCAAAATGTCCCAATATGGCCTTACCAACTAATGAAGGTTTATCGAAGGTATCCATTGACCATTCGCAAATTCAGACTGCTATCAGTTAGAACATTTCATCACTTAGGAGTACTCAATGAGCCAAAAGATATATTTTTTGTAGATGCTGACAGAGAAAGAGTTTCTCAGGTCATTTCCAATCTCCTATAAAATGCAATCAAATTCACTGCGAAGGAGGGGGGAACCATATCTATTATACCTGAAAGAATTATCAACCGTAATTGTAAGAAGGCTATCCTCCGTGTAAAGGATACCGGTCAGAGTATAGAGAACGACATGCTACCTAAGTTGTTTTGAACGTTCACTACCCGATCTTTCTCTGGAACAGGGTTGGGATTATACATTTCCAAGAGCATAGACGACCATGACTGTACAATATGGGCTGAAAACAATATCGCCGGCAGGGGAGCTAGTATTCATTTACTTTTTCTATTGCACACCAACATGATGCGGAATTCTAGCTTTTTGTTAGAAGTCTGAGCCCAATCAGAAAGGAGCTTTTTTTAAGCATCAAATGCTGCGGAATTCTTATTTAATTACAGTAGCAATAATACCATTCGCCTCTTTCTTATTTTTTTAGTTTTTTTGTTTTGCTTGATTTAAACCGCATAATAATGTAATCCAGAAAGTGTTTTCATTAGAGTTCCATAACTGATATCTATATCATTCAGAATAACGGAATGATCTGGTCTTCCTTTTTCTCATAAATTCCGTTACCATTTGTTTTTTCTTTTGATATTGTCTCTCTTGCTTAATCTCATTCGCTTTCATTGCATCTCTATCTCAAAGCGTCAAAGTACTTCTGA
>JBPCNB010000340.1:0-10107 GCA_051001675.1 Nitrososphaeraceae archaeon
GCTTAGGAAAAGTGTCATGCAAAGATTGAGAAACAATAATGCGTTCGACTTTTAGGATGTTGAGATTCGTGCAATTGATTCCTCTGTCACATTAACTGGCCGTGTGAAAACGTATTAACTGAAAAGAGAAATGGGAAAGGAAGCTTTGGACACGAAAGGCGTAGTCAAGGTACTCAACGATCTAGATGTAACGGCCACAACAACGGCAGGACCATAAAATAACCAATCACATTAGCGTAAATCAACTAACGCCATCTGCAAACAGAAGCATAGATAAGATGTATCGAAACTCTAGTGCCGATAGAGTTAAGATAGATCCCAGACATCATTGCTAGCAAGTAAAGGAAATCGATACTTCTAGATTATACTTTGCATTTTGTTAGTTCGCAGGTTACATTTTATATATCTAATTGTATTAATACCGACTATGGAACCAGGAATATTAATACGCCCATCAACAATTGGTATGATTTTGATTTCGATAATAGGGGTACCTGTGTTTGCGCAAACAAATGGTAATATAACTACCCCCGTCGTTCCACAGGGCACCTCGCTGGATATAACAAACGATAGTTTAGCAGAGAATTTACCCGAGACCAGCTCTGGAAATATAACTACCCCCGTCGTTCCGCAGGGCGCGTCACTGAATGTTAGCGAAGATATTACCTTTCCAGAAAACCAAAGTACTACGACCTCTGGAAATATAACTACCCCCGTCGTTCCACAGGGCACCTCGCTGGATATAACAAACGATAGTTTAGCAGAGAATATACCACAGACAGGTGCTGGTAATATTCAAGAATCAATAGCACCAGGTTAGAGCGTCGCCGCGGGATGACTTAATGCTTTTGTCTTCACTTGGGAATCAGGGATTTAGCCCTCATCCGACAATAATTTTGTTTGTAGTTCAAGTCTAACTAGCCACGTCAAACCGAATTACAATAAATTCAACCGGACAGAAAATGATACACTATAATGGTGGCTTTGCTGATCTACCACTTTTTGCAATTATATCAGTATCTAGGTTAATTTGTCATACTAATAATAGGTCTAAAATTACGATGATATGTTAATGGTATGTATGAAAAGAAAAATTCTTTCAATTCAAAATATTGCTTGTGAAACCTTAGGCGCACTTGAGGAGCCATTACGTTCAGATGGATATGAACTTTATAAGATTCAAGCGCACAAAGACCCGATTCCAAAATGTGCTGACGAGTTTAGCGCGATTATTATTCTCGGCGGACCCATGTCCGTATATGAAGGAATAGAATATCTAAAAGGAGAACAAGCCCTGATATGGGACGCTAATCAAAAACACGTGCCTACTCTAGGAATTTGTCTTGGATCACAGCTGATCGCCGGAGCACTAGGAGGCACAGTTCATAGAGGAATAAAAAAAGAAATAGGTTGGCATGATATTCAAATTACTAGCGAAGGATTGAACGGCCTTTTCAAAGGTTTTGGACACAAAGATCTACGAGTCTTTCAATGGCATGGGGATACCTATACACTCCCATCAAACACCAAAATTCTTGCGTACTCTGATCTCTATCCTCAAGCATTCCAAATAGGATACGCTTATGGTCTGCAGTTCCATCTTGAGGTAACGACGGGAATGATTCGAACATGGTTAGCGGAATACGAGGAAGAAACAACTAAGGCGGGGTTGAGTGCGGACGGCATATTACCGAGAAAAGACAATGAAATCCAAGAATTGAACACTAAGTGTAAGATCGTATGGTCCAATTTTTCAGAGATAATTTCACACAGCAATTAAGATTTTGAATTACCTTCTTTTACCATTATTTTTTGAATATTATTTTGGTATTATACTATAAAGTCGCTAATAGCCTCGGCCAATACATCGAAGATCAGACACTCGTGTAAAGAGAGATTCAATTTAAGTTTGTTGTGATAAAACCGCAACTTTTAATGCAGGAAGGCACGATAATATCTAATCGTAGATTTTTCTTATACTTAGCTAGAATTAAATTAAAATTTTATATCTTATATTCGGCAAAAAAGTCATTTCAGGAGAAGGCATAAGTATATGCGTTAAATATAATCTTGCCGTGGACTTTATAGACACCAGTATAGTTGAGCAAATCGAGATGAAGATGATTCGGCCTTCAGAATTTGCAGTTAGAGACGAGTTCTTAAAAGATGGTGCTCAAGATGAAACTCTATTAAACAGTGTTCGAGAACATGGCTTGCTCCAACCTATTCTGGTACGCCCGCTAAGTCACGGCTTCGAAATTGTAGCGGGACATAGAAGATTCCATACATGTCGATCTCTTAGATGGAGATTCATACCTTGCAAGATCCGTGAAATGTCAGATAAACAGGCCTTTGAAATACAATTGACTGAAAACATTCAACGCAAATCAATGGACCCGATTGAAGAAGCGGAGGCTTTTCGGCGATATGTAGTTGATTTTGGATGGGGCGGCGTATCTGAGCTAGCTAAAAAAATTGGAAAGAGTGAAGAATATGTATCCCACAGAATTCAGCTTCTGAAGCTTTCAACAGATATAAAGGAACAAATTATTAGAAGCAAGATCAATGTAAGTCAGGCCCTCGAACTTACGACCATACCGTCTGACAGGCAATCCGAGATAGTTAGCTACGTAATGAATAACAATCCAACTGTCAAACAAATAAGAGAAGTTAAGTCGCTCATCAAAGAGGACTTTTCAACACATGTATCTTCATGTAAGAATTTATCGAAAACACTAGGTGTCTTGAGAACGACAAAGAAAACGTCTTTAACATTGAAGCTCACCTTGGCTCGAATAGACAATTTAATAGAAGAAGTCCATAAAACGATTGAAGCTGAGCAGAGGGCAGAAATTGTTAATTTTTTAATGGGACTCAGGTTACGAGTTCACAACATGATCGATGATTGCATTCGGTTTAAACACACCTCCGCGAAATCTCAAAGGAATATTTAGATTAAGCGAAATTCACTTGAGTTACCTTCCTAAGAATGGTGGAATCCACTCATCCAGAAATCTCTTATATTCGTTATTTGTGTGAGTAAGGGCATGAAATGATGCCTCTCGGGCAGGGATAAAATCGTAGACTTCATATGTCTGAATAATATCTCCGAATAAATTTCTGAAAATGTCGCTTTCTTCATCGGCCATTTCTTCAGACAAGAAGGCCTGACAAGTTATCCAGTCAAACCCGCCTCGTGTACGACCAGAGAACATTACGAACGGAGCATCAGACAAATATTTCTTGAGTCCTTCCAGTCGGCTCGCCAAATGTTGAGATACCTTAAACCTTACGAGAGCAACGCGCATAACTCTGCGTCTGAGCTTTTTTGTATTTACAGATATAGTATATTCTTTTATTACCCCTTCGTCATGTAGCTTGGATATCTTTGATTCTATCTCCTCTTCCGTTAGTGAATACCCCTGGTCTCTCAATAATTCCCATATTTCAATAGTGTCTTGCCTTGAATTTTGACTCAGCGCCGATAGTATCAGTTCGTCAATAGCATCGACCATCGATATAGTTTTTCTCTGTCATGCTTAAAAAATGTGCAATTTCGGAACTGTATTTGTAGATCAGTCGTATTGGCAAAGGGCCATAGCAGCTAGACCTCAATCTGCGATGAGGGGATTTTTACTGGGGGGCCTAGCTTGGTTCGCGATACCCTTTACCATCGCCACCACATTAGGTCTGTCAGCCATAGCGTTAGGAGTATCACTAACTCCTAGCGAGATTAGTAGTGGTCTTGTCGCACCTACCGCAGCTTCAACTGTGTTAGGTGAAACTGGTGCCATACTATTGTTGGCCATAGTATTTATAGCAGTTACCGCTGCGGGCTCGGCTCAACTCATTGCTGTTTCTTCACTTGTAACGTATGATATGTATCGCACGTATATACTCCCATCGTCGACTGGGCGGCAACTTATGCGAGTTTCTCGGAAGGCTATCATAGGTTTAGGTATAGGGATGGGGATACTCGCTTCTATATTGCTCCAGGTCGGCACGAGTCTCCAATATGTTTATCTTACAATGGGAATCTGGATTGGCTCTGCCGTTATGCCTATTTTGCTATCGGTGATATGGAAAAAAACCAATAAACTTGGTGCAATCGCTTGATGTCTGGTCGGATTAGTTTCTGGGATTTCTGTTTGGCTAATGTCCGCTTACATTTTGTATGGCGAGGTGTCTATTTCATCCACTGGCGAAGAAATTCCATTATTGTTCGGAAATATCACATCCATCTCGGTGGGCGCGGCATTGGCCATTATTATCAGCGTTATTAGACCAAATTACTTTAATTTTGAAGTTATGAAGCAAAAATATTAGTAGTCGATGAAAAAATTAGGCGAATTATAGAACAGGACAACGATGAGCAATTTCTAAAGAAATCGGCTACTTTCAGCTCTCGAATAGTCTTTGCATTAACATCAGTTTTACTCATATTTTGGCCATTGTCGTTATGCTTTTCGGGCTATATTTTTTCTGCAACTGCTTTTTCCGTCTTGGTATGGATAGCCGTAATGTGGGTTATTGATCCAGCCATTGTCATTGTAATAAAACCTCTTATTGAAGGGAAAATTGGCATTATTCAAGTGGTGAAAATGATTTGTCTTAGTTGCTTTCTACGCATAAGAAGCCATCCGATGCAAGAGGCGACTCAAGGTAATTCCATCTTCAGAGAAAAGCAAAGCCAAAATTATTTTGAAAATAGTAAGAGGATATTAGTACTAGTCGATGGGTCGATACATTCATTGAAAGCGCTGAATGGCGCAGCTGGCCTATTTGATAATGAATTCCAAACTAAGATCTTTGCTTTGAATGTGATCGAGTGGACGGATGAAGAAGAAGAGTCATTAGATAGTGAAATGACCTCCAGGATCGAAGAAGAAGGAAGAAGAATGCTGAGAAGCGTCGTCATCCCTACAGAAAGTGATATATTCGAAAGAATCGTAAAAGTGGGCGATCCCTCTTCGAAGATAGTGCAGTTGGCCGATAAACTAGATGTAGATTTGATTATGATGGGAAGAACGGGGATAGGCAATTCAAACGACGATATTGGACACGTCGCGAGAAGAGTATTGAAAATAACATCCAAGCCCGTTGTCTTGTTCAAATGAGAGGTTTTAAGATCTATCTATTAATCGTATGAGTTAAGCACCCCCCTTTCAGCCTCATTCTCATTCTCATTTTTTATTTATTTATGACACTCCCACTTGAATGGTCTTCAAATGTGTGGCTAGTTCGAAATAGTTAGTCGACGTCGACTAATATAGGATACATTCCCCTAAAGTAGTAACGATACTAAATACAACCTTCGCATCTTTAATTTTCAATTCATATCTGTTACGTTTGTTAATAAACTATTATAAGTTACAAATCGTTAAGAAAGACTTCTTTAAGAAAAAGTCTTAATGGCAGTCCCAAATTATTCGACTGTAGACCCTTTACTAGATTTCTTTTTCACACTGTTTAATGGAATTGCTGAGGTACCTCTCTTCAGCTCACCAATAACAGGAATTCTAATCCTGGCAGGTGTAATCCTTGCCTCAAGGAAGGCGGGAGCAATGATGGTTTTGTCAGGATTGGTGGGCGCAGGAATGGCTATAGCTTTAGGTGCACCGTATGGACTAGTCACTTTTGGACTGTTTGGATATAACTCTATTCTCACTGGGATGGCCTTTTGGTCCGGGCCTTTCGTAAAGGCTAACAAAGCCACCTTTTTCATCTCTGTATTCGGAGCAGCTATAACTGCCGTGACGTGGATGGCACTCTCGCATCTCATGGGGGATTTATTTATTCTGGACGGAGTGGTCGAGTCATGGGCAATTCCAGGATTTACGTCGTCTTTCATTTTTACGACATGGGCAATGATGTACGCCTCAAAGCGTTACGGGCATGATATTTGGCCAGAGCCTCCTGCTCCGGCAAAGGAGGAACTCATTGCCGCAAGCGGCAATCCATTGCAGGCGAAGATGGAAAATTTCAAATGGACTGTGAAAGAATTCATGATTGCAACTCTAAAGGGTGTTTCACAGGTAACATTTGTCGAGAATTGGAAAACCGGGGTATTCTGGGTAGTTGGACTTACGCTGGCCTTCGAACTTGCCCCAGTTCTTGCGGGACAAGATAGACCATGGTTCACGAATGGTTATACATCTCAATGGGACCCATTCTCACCCTTGTATTTGGCGGGTTTGATGGCGTTGCTAGGATCAGGGATAGGTGTAACTCTTGCCATACTAACAAAGTTGCCTACTGCAGAAATAAGATTGGGTTTACACGGATTTAACCAGGTCTTAGTAATGATTGCCCTTACCAGTTTCGTTCCTCTAACAATAAGCTCCTTCTTTATGGCCGTATTAGGCACAATTGCATGCTCTATAATCGTGATGCCGGCGCTGCAAAGGTTCTTTGGAATGTGGGGACTGCCCGCACTTACCGGACCATTCGTATTCACTGCCTGGATCTTCTTGTTAGGAATAGCTGGCTTTGAGAATATTCCAGCTGGAATAGGGTGGGCCAGGCCACCTTAGGCCAGAATATTGATACGCACAAGTATACTGGATGGAATGCAATAAAATACTGTGCCAACCAGGGAAATTCTTTAAGGGAACACCCAACAATACTGCCTAATCGCCTTGAACCCGTCGGAATTTGAAGAGTTTCTGGATTATAATCAGAAACATTCCTCTTCTGCATCTGATTCAGAAAAGATATCATCCTTCATAGAATGGTGCAAAAATAGAGGAATAGAGGAAGTAATTATCAGGCTAAGCACAGAAGATAAAAATTGGCTACGCAACAACTACTTTCTGGACTTTACTACGTCGCGTGTAATTATAAGCAAAAAGAAATTCACAAGAAAGTTTTTCGATACGGGATTTATTGCGGGAATGGCGCCATTTCCGTACAGAGTGTTGGCCAAAGGACAAATAAGCCCAGACTTCAAAAAACGGACTCTTCTCAACCCATCAGAGATAATAAGTAAAGACAATTCGAATTTCTATATCCGGTATTCCGAATTTAAAGAAGTGAGTATGCGCAGGGGCATTGAAACAACCATCACTAACATGTTGGGGACAGCTATCAGTGCAAATTTCTTAACAATTACGCCAATAAATGGTACAGAATATGCCTACAGATTGCCGGTAGGCAAGAATGGATCCTTTGAGAAGATGTATTACTGGTTGAACAAAATATTACCCATAGAAATTTCTACCATTTAACTACCGAAGTCCTGTCGACGTCGACTAATTGTGCAATGGCGTATCAGAAAATTCACATGGTCATATATATATCAATTATTTTTGAACTTTAAAATAAGTCAAACTAGAACAATACCCGAGGTAAAATTTGAATTGATGTTAGCACCAAGAGAAATAGATAAAATGATGATATGGACGGCTGCACAGATAGCTGAGGGGCGGAAGAAAAAGGGTGTAAAGCTCAACTATCCGGAGACTGTCGCGTATATCGCAAACTTTGTGGTTGAAGGGGCCAGGGAAGGAACAAGTGTTGCCGATCTTATGAAGTCGGCAAGAGAAGTATTAAAGAGAAATGACGTAATGTCCGGCGTCCCTGAAATGATACACACGGTTCAAGTGGAGGCCACGTTCCCCGATGGAACTAAACTTGTAACGGTCCACGATCCAGTTCAATAATGGTGATAATAAAATGGTAGCTAGAAAAACTCAATTAAAAAAAAATCTAAATCTACTCGAAAGGAGGTTAATAACAAAATGATACCAGGGGAATATATTTTGTCAAAAGAGCCTGTGAACTGTAACGAAAACAGAAAAACTGTCACTCTTACTGTGAAAAACACCGGTGACAGGCCTTGTCAAATAGGTTCGCATACTCACTTCTTTGAAGTCAACAAGGCCATGGAATTTCCCAGGGAAAAAGCATATGGATTCAGGCTAAATATCCCTGCCGGGACATCCATAAGATTTGAGCCAGGCGATTCAAAGGAAGTAGAACTTTGTGAACTATCCGGATCTCGTATCGTATACGGATTTAACGGATTGACTATGGGCGGTCTGCGATCTCCACACGTCAGAAATGCCTCACTACAAAGGGCAAGAGAAGAAGGATTTAAAGGAGCATAGAGGAGGAGAGAAGAATGGTTCTTAAACTAACACGCAAACAGTATACCGACCTGTTCGGCGCTACAACAGGGGACAAAATTAGACTAGGAGATTCGGATTTAACAATTGAAGTAGAAAAAGATCTTCTTGCGCATGGTGATGAATGTGTTTTTGGCGGAGGAAAAACATTAAGGGATGGGCTGGCCCAAACATCCGGAGTAACTAACGCAAACGGAGCTCTCGATTATCTAATTACAAATGCTGTGGTACTAGATCCTGTCCTAGGTATTGTCAAAGGCGATATTGGAATAAAGGATGGCAAAATCGCTGGGATTGGCAATGCAGGAAACCCCTACATAATGGACAAAATTAGTAATAACATGGTTGTATCTGCTTGTACTGAGGCAACTGCAGGAGAGCATACAATATGTACACCAGGACACTTTGATACTCATATTCATATGATATCCCCCCAGCAGTACCTTGATGGTATAAGCAACGGAATATGCAATATGATCGGAGGAGGTACAGGTCCAGCAGACGGCACTAACGCTACGACGTGCACCCCTGGAGTCTTTAATATGAGTAGAATGCTCGAAGCTGTAGAGGACATACCAGTGAATTGGGGATTCCTAGGCAAAGGAAATGACTCACACCCTTCTTTAGCCACTCAAATGGAACAGATAGAAGCGGGAGCCTGCGGCCTTAAAGATCATGAAGATTGGGGTACCACTAACGCTGTAATCGATGCGTCCCTGAAAGCAGTAGACGCTACTGACACTCAGCTGGCTATTCATACAGACTCTATCAATGAATGTGGATATGTAGACGACACAATAGATGCAATTGACGGAAGAACTTTGCACACGTATCATACAGAAGGAGCCGGCGGAGGACATGCCCCTGACATTATGAAGATTGCTGGAGAGCATTTTGCTTTACCTTCTTCGACCAATCCCACCAGACCATATACAGTGAATACGATTGACGAACATCTGGACATGCTAATGTTCTGTCATCATCTTAATCCTGCAGTACCCGAAGACGTTGCATTCGCAGAATCAAGAATCAGAGCCGAGACAATCGCAGCAGAAGATGTCTTGCATGATGAGGGTGTCATTAGCATGTATTCTTCAGACAGTCAGGCAATGGGTAGAATTGGCGAAGTTGTAATCCGTGCATGGCAAACAGCAGACAAAATGAAGAAAATGGGAAGAAATCTAGAGGAAGAGACAGGTGACAATGACAATTTCAGAGCGAAGAGGTATATTGCAAAAACTACCATCAATCCTGCCATAACGCATGGTGTAGCAGACTATTTAGGTTCATTAGAAGTTGGCAAATATGCGGATATAGTGATGTATCCAACAGCATTTTTCCCAGCCAAACCTAAAATGGTTTTCAAAGGTGGATTTATTTCATGGTCTATTATGGGTGATCCAAATGCATCTCTTCCAACGCCAGAACCTGTATATTATAGACCTATGTTTGGTGCAATGGGAAAAGCGGTAAAGAAAACATCCTTCACATTTACATCTAAAGCGGCAGTAGCACTGGGTGTGCCTCAGAAACTAGGATTGGAGAAAATAATGTTGCCGGTGAAGAATTGTAGACACATAAGCAAGAAGGATATGATGTGGAATGACAAGACTCCTGAAATAACTATAGACCCAGAGACCTATGAGGTCAAACTAGATGGTAAGATAGCTACTGTGGATCCGGCTACAGAACTGTCCTCGGCCCAAAGGTATTTCATGGCTTAGAATTCAGGAAGTGCACTGAAAGAAGAACAATTCTTTTTTTTTATTTTGTGTGTAGTAAGTTTATTACATAGCTTTATTGTGATTAGATTATAGGTTTTTCATTCAATGTCAAATCCCAATTATGGAGTCTGGAGACCTATGGCAGAAAACGTAGAGTACAATGCCATGGAGTCTAATTCTAATGCAGTTATGGCAGTGGCAGACACGGTAAGAACTACGCTAGGTCCAAAAGGGCTAGATAAGCTTCTCATAGATCA
>JBPCNB010000341.1:0-1843 GCA_051001675.1 Nitrososphaeraceae archaeon
AGATAAAGAGATAACTAAAGTCGTGATCTCGAAGGAATTCCGAAAGTTCAAGAAACCAACTACAGTCGTAACGGGTCTTGGCGATAGATCAGATATTGCTACCATTACCCGAGATCTCAAAACAACACTTGGAACTGGAGGCACATCCAAGAAGGGATTAATCATATTGCAGGGTGACCATAGGAATTCAGTCAAAGAGATACTTATTGCTAAAGGAATTAAAGAGGAAGTAATAGAGGTTAGGTAGAATTTATAGTGTATCTAAAAAGTCCTCAGATAGTTGAAGGCTTCGGTTCGATATCCGGATATGTGGGTAGAAAAGATGTTATGAATGCACCCGTGACTTAAATAATACAGGATGACTAAAGTAACTCGAGGGCTCGCCTGATAAGATGAACTATTCAGTATGTTCACCTTCGTGTATCGCATTTTTATTGAATGAAAGCGTACTATAATAGAAATCCACTATATCAACTTCTTATCGAATGCTAATGCCATTTGTGAAAAGCCTATTTTCTTATAAAAATTATGTGAATCAGTTCGGTCATTTCTTGACTCAAGTCGAATACGATAGCATTTGTTCCTTCTGGCGATAGACTCACACTTCATTACAAGGCGTTTACCTATGCCCCTGTTTCTGTAACCAGTATTAACCACTAGTTCTGGAATCCACAACTCCCTCAGCGGTTGATTCAATCTGTCAATTAGGACATATGAAAAATAAAGGACATATGAAATCATTCCGACTATCTTTGAATTACTTGTTGCTAAAATGATGCCGCGGCTGTCCTTAAGTCGAATGTAATCTCTGACAAGTTCCTGAAATTTTCTAATTTCGTGCTTGTCCTTGGGTAAATGCCTATCTAACTGTGCTTGTAGTTGGATTATACTTTTGACATCAGTCATTTTGGCATGCATTATTTTCACTTGGCCTTCCATTTCATACTGACTTACAATGTAAAGTATAAATGAAATGGTACATTTCTCAGGCTATGTCCAGAATGTAGATTTCCTCGTAGACTAATTGCTCGCCATCTTTCGGAACGTATATAGAAATGAAGGTATTCCTTTGTTTTGTAAAGTTCCAATACGGCAGAGCTTTCTGTGCTGCAAGCTGGCGAGCGGACCATTTTCACGTTCATTATCTAAATGCGAACTAACAAGGTCGACCTTCGTTTTTGTCTTCCGATTAATTTCGGCCATGAGAAGCACTATGCTATGATTTCTGGTGCTACGATTACCGAATTCTTTTCTTTACATCTTTCACAATTAATGAGGGGATAAGAATCCCGAATAATTTTTATTTCTAAATAACTTTTTGTATCACAAGGGACATAATGGACTTGATCACATCTCCTACACTTGCCCATTAAAACAAGAGTATTTTCGTCAGCAATATACTGTAACCACACTTTCTCCCAAGTTAAATCAGGATGGGTATTCGATATTTGTTGTTCGTATGTTTGTTTGAGTACAAATAATACACTTCTAAGAATATTAGGTTCTAAATTTGTCAATGCATCACGAACTATTTTCCAATGTTTTTCCAAATGTTTACGGTTTGGAGGAGACATATTCATTATTGATATGATTAACTGAAATACAGAGCTAAACGGTTTTCCACTAAACAAATATTCTTTAATCATATCCAGTGGTATGTCCATCAATTCTTCATTTTGATACCTTTCATACATGTTAGAAGCATATATTGTCATCGACGAATTTCTTTCTAGTAACCATGAAATCATAAACTTGATAATAATTTTATTTATTGTGTTTTTGTTTTTTCCTTTCATTTTCTCTCTCCTTAATATTTGTGCAAGAAAATAACCATTTCTAGTCA